>JAOUPQ010000329.1 GCA_029879765.1 Nitrospinota bacterium
GATTCTTGAGATATTCCGATATTTTTTCGTAATCGCCATTGTTTTCCCAAAGGAAATCCTCACATTCTTCCAGGCTCGCCATATTCACGATCGCTCAAGGCGCATGCTATATATTAATATTAACAGAACTGGCTCAGTATACCATGCTACATATATACCAATAGTTGTATAATTACCTTGATAAATCCGCAGGCCGTCCGGACTTCCGGCGGTGGTAAATTAGGTTTTGCTTTTCGAGGCGAAGCCATAAAGCAAGGGGGAGCCCATGGGTCTTTTAATTTTCAATCTGCTCATCGCCACAGCTCTGGTGGCTTTTGCCCTGTTCTCAAGCAAAGTGGTGGAGATTTTGCCAAATGAAGTCGGCGGGCGGCCAAAAGCCATGATAGGCGCCATGGGCAGATTCATCCGTGTAGTGGCCATCGCGCTGGCGGTCTTCATCATATTCAAGAGCACATCGTTTGTGATCATAGACTCCGACAAGACCGGCCACCTGAAAAAAGTGTTTCTGGGGGGGGACCTCGCCCCCGGCAAGATCATCGCCGCCAACGGGGAGATGGGCCCCCAGGCGCGCATTCTCCCTCCCGGATTTCACTTCATCCCTTTTCTCAAGGTGCTCTACGAGGTGGAAGAGCTTCCCATCATCGAGGTGCCGGAGGGGGGCTATGGCTTTATCGTGGCAAAGGACGGAAGGCCCTTGGGGGAGAACCAGCTGCTGGCCAGCGCATGGCCGGATGAGCGGATCGAGGAAATGTTGAATCCGGAAATGTTTATAAACGGAAGTGACAAAATCCCGCCAGGCCAGAAAGGCCCCCAGGCCACGGTGCTAAAGCCGGGCAAATACCGGATCAACCACTACCTGTTCGAGGTGCGGACCAAGGGGGACGAGTTTCGCGCCACAGATATCCCGGCGGGTTTCGTGGGAGTTATAAAATCCAACATAAACACCAAGTCGCTGGCGGATTGTCAGCCGATCGTCATGGAAGACCGCTCCCTGACGGTGCCCCTGGTGCCAAAAGGATGCCGGGGAGTGTGGAACGATGTTTTTCTGCCGGGGCGCTACTACCTGAACAAGAAAGCCTATGAGATGCATCTGGTGGACACCCGCGTGCAGCGATGGGAATACGCCGGGGGATACACCCGGCGATATATCGACCTGAAGGTGCGCCAGGATGGTTCTATCGAACAGACGGAGCGCAAGGAGGTGATCCCTGTGCCGGAGTTCGCCGCCGCCGACGCGGTGATATTGCGGGTGGAAGGATGGGAAGTGCCCCAGGAGATCCGCATCCTGGCCCAGGTCAAGCCGGAGGACGCGCCATTCGTGGTGGCCTCGGTGGGGGGGCTAAAGGAGGTGGAACAGAAGATCATCACACCGAAAGTGCGCAGCATCGTGCGCAACGTGACCGGCTCCAATGTGGAAAGCCACCCGGGAAAAGCGGAAAAGGGGGATGTGCGCCAGGTGCTGGACCTGCAGGACCGGCGGCAACAACTGGAGGACGCGGTGCTGGAGGCCATCCAGGTGGAGGCGGAGAAAACAGGGGTCACCGTCACGGAAATCCGGTTCGGCGATCCGGTGATCCCGCCGGAGCTTTTGGTGGCGCGCCGCCGGGAGCAGCTGGCCACCCAGATGGAGCAGACCTATACCCAGGAGCGGATCGCCCAGGAGAAGCGCATACAGTCTGAAAAATCCAAAGCGGAAGCGGACCAGCAGGGCACCTTGATGAAAGCGGAGATAGAACGCAAGGCGGCCCAGTTCCAGAAAGAAGCGCTCAAGCTGATGGGGGAGGGGGAACAGGCGCGGCTGCGGGCCATCGCCGACGGGCAGAAGGCCCAGGCCCAGGTGCTGGGGCCGGAGCGGACCATGCAGCTTGCCATCGTGAAGGAAGTGCTGGCGGCGGCCATGGCGAATCCGGAAATAGTGAAAGTGCCGCGGATCCTGGTGCGAGGCGGCGATGGAGGCGGGAGCCTGGAAGGCGCCTTCGCCATCCTGGGGGATAGCAACATCTCCAGGATGAGCGACATGGCGGATATGTCCGTCGACATGGCGGAGAAAGAGGCCAAGAAGCTGATAGAGCGCAAACGCGAGGAGATACGCAACCGGCCGCCGCAGGAGTAAAAGGGGAAGGAAAAGCGTCTGCCTGGCGCTGTGTGTTATAATTTTGCCACAACGCCGCGCGAGAGGGGGAGATGGCGGGATTGCAGGGATTTCTGCGGAACAACAGAATGCGTTTTTACGCTCAACTGGGGAGAGTCGCGCCCAGCCCGCCGAAGGATGACTCATCAGATGACAAGGACTGGCCCTCCATAATCGACAAATCCTCCCAGCAGAACCGCAACGCGCTGCTGCTTTTCGTCTCCACCTGCGTCTTCCTGCTGATCACCATCGCCGGGGTGAAGGACAAGTCCTATATCCTGCCCAACAGCGACGTGACCCTGCCTGTGATAAATATCGGCATCCCCGTGGGGCTTTTCTTCTTCGCTGGGCCGATCCTGCTGATCATCCTGCATCTGGATATCCTGTATAACCTGCGGGAACACAGGAAGAAGCTGGCCCACTGGCATGACGGCAGCGACCATATTCTGTGGCCCTTCATCTACAACAACGCGGTGATGCGCTCCGTGTTCTCCTTCTCCGGTTTCGTCTCGAACCTGCTGATGTTTCTGGCGGTCTTCGTCCTGCCGCTGCTGGTGATGTTCTATTTCGCCAACCGGTATTTTCCTGCGCATGCGTTTGTTCCAG
>JAOUPQ010000091.1 GCA_029879765.1 Nitrospinota bacterium
ATCATCGACCTGGCGGAACATTCGTGGAGCGGACGGGGGAAGGAGGATATCAGACGGCAGCATAACAACGCGCTGAAGAGCGGAGTTGTGGTGCGAGAATCCGATGGCGACCCCAGCCATGGAGAAGAGGCGAGGCGGATATCGGGCCAGTGGCTTGGTGTGGTGAAGAAAGGGAAGAAGGAGCTTCGGTTCGCGGCGCGTCGGCCAGAATTTCCCGCAGGGGCGGGAGTGCGGGAGTTCTATGGGTTTTGTCGTGGGCGGATGGAAGCCTTTGTCCAATTCGACACTGTGTATCGCGACGGAAAAGTGGAAGGATATCTTCCCTCTGTTTCCAGAAGACGCCCCGGCTCCCCCAAAGGAACCCAGGCGCTGATAATCCGGGAAGCTATGGGCAAGTTCCGGCAAGAAGGGGTGGCGCGGCTGTATCTTGGCCTTTTTCCAGCGAACAAAGTGGAGGATCAGGATGATCCGGAGATGAATCCCAGCCGGATGGTGTCCAGGCTTTTTGGTTGGATGGGCCGATCTCGTGTGGCCAATATGTATTACCCCTTCAAGAGTTTGTCGTTTCATAAGACCCGCTACCGGGCCCGCAGCAGGAAAGTTTACATGGCCTTCAGCAATCCCAGCCCAGTAATGGATTTGATACTATTCGGCCGCATGGTTGGGGTTTTGTAGCTATACCGTGCTGTATGGGGCCTGTTTTCAGTAGAGGGCGTGGCTGTTATAATCAGAAGAATGAAGAAATACAATTTATTCGTGAAAAAAGCTTGCATTTGAAGTTCAGATATGTATATTATCTAGGGCAATTTGGTTTGGGGGGCCTAAAATCTTAAGGCCTGAACCGGGAATCATTTCTTTTTATTTATGCGGCAAGTATTGTCCGAGGGGACAACTATGGGCATTTCTGACCGCAAATGGAATGGAGAAAGGTAATCAGTTGATGGCGACTTTTCGGTCATGTAGCTGCGTACAGGGGTTGGGCAGCTTAAATACCTCCTTTGAGACAGAAAGGCCAGGTGCAGCGCGATGAGTTTTTCAAAGTTTTCTCCGATCGCCAAGATGGTAATAGCCTTTATTACCACGGCTGGTATGGGGGGGGGCGTATTCGCCGCGATAGTTTATTTTGGTCCCATTTGGCTCACCACATGGGCGCCCGCGCAGCCAATAAAGTTTTCCCACAAGCTTCACGCCGGGACAAACAAGATATCCTGTGAGTATTGTCATTCATACGCTCGAAGAAGCGAAATGGCCTCCATTCCTTCGGCGGACCGTTGCGTCTACTGCCACGATTACATAAAGGCGGATGCGCCGGAGATCGTCAAGGTTATGGATCATTATAACGGGGACAAACCCATCGAATGGGTTAAGGTGTTCGACTTGCCGGATCACGTCTGGTTCAACCACAAACGGCACATAGCCAAGGACGTGCCATGCCAGAAGTGCCACGGCCCGGTGGAGACCATGGACGTAGTGTCAAGGACCAACGAGTTTTCTATGGGTTTCTGCCTCGCCTGTCATCAGGAGAACGAGGCGCCCACGGACTGTTGGACTTGTCACACTTGATGGCGAAAAGGTGAATAATATGGATCGAAGATCGTTTTTAAAGCTTTCTGGGGTGGCCGCCTCGGCCAGCGTAGTGGGGGCGTGCAGCCGCACGTCACAAAATGTGATTTCCTTCGTGGAGGCGCCCAATGACGGGGCCAATCCCGTGGATGGAGACTGGTTCGCCACCACCTGCCGCGAATGCAACGCAGGGTGTGGAGTCATAGTCAGGACGGTAAATGGAAGAGCGAAAAAGATAGAAGGTAACGCCATCCACCCGATAAGCCGGGGGAAAGCTTGCGCCAGAAGCCAGGCGGCGGTGCAGACTGTATATCACCCAGAGCGGCTCACCACTCCCATGCTCAAGGGAGCGGGTGGGTTCGAATCGATCGGGTGGGATAAAGCGGTGGATGTGATCTCGCAGCGATTCACCGAAGCTGAGGGGAAACTGTTCTATCTTAATAACGGGGCGAATGACGCATCCTCCGGCATAGTGAACGAAATATTCGGCAAGATGGACGGCTTCCTTAATGTGGGCAACTCGGAACCGGGCTTTGAAAGTCTCGTGGCCGGTGGTGCTGCCCTGGCCGATTCTCCCCGTTTGCCATTCCCGGATCTTGATCATGCCCAGTTCGCCATATTGTTCGGCGCTGATATTTTTGAGTCTGGCCCCAGCCCCGTTTTCTGGGGTGGGTCTTTCGGCGAGTGCCGCCGGGGAAGGGCTTCCGTGCGAGGCAGGCTGGTTTACGCCGGTTCAAGATTATCTTCCACAGCCGCAGTGTGTGATCTTTGGCTTCCTGTTCCTCCGGGCAAGCTGGGCCTTTTGGCCTTGTCCGTGGCCCAGGTGGTGGTGGATATAATTATTTCGCGCAAACTGGCCTTGACGATCCCACGCAACGCGCTGGGTCGTTGGAGCGAGGTTTTGAAAGATTACGACCCCGAAAAAGTGGCGGCCCAGCTGGAGATGCCTGCGGAGTATATCCACAAACTGGCCATTCCGTTCGTGGACGAGTCCCCTTCGGTGGCCATAGCGGGCGCTGATGTGACCGGGCATGTGAATGGAGTGGCGGCGCTGGACGCGGTGGAGTTTCTCAACATGCTCTCCTATGAGATCGGACGGGAGAAACTGCGAATCCACGAGCGCCTGACGCCGGAGCCTAACGAGGGGCTGAAAAGAAGGATAACCCAGGCTCTTGGTGTCGACCATGAGGCCCAGGGATATAAAAGGATGGTGGAGCTTGTGGACGGGATGGAGCAGGGCAAGTACTCCATGGGGATTATCTCCCACACCAACCCGGTGTTCGATACACCAGCCGGGCTGAAGTTCAAGGACGCCATGTCCAAGGTGGGATTCACCGTGGCAGTGGCCAACTTCATGGACGAAACCGCGGCTGAGGCCACTTTGGTATTGCCTGATCACCACTGGCTGGAAGGCTGGTCGGTTCAGAATCCGAATTTTGTGCCGGGAGTGCCGGTTCTTAACCTGCAGCAACCGGTGATCCGGCCATTTGTCGACACCAGATCAGGCTCGGATATCATCCTGGCCGCCGCCGCCGCCGCAAAGCTGAAGACACCCGCCGCCAGCACGGAGGAATTCGTGCAGGGCAAGGTGAAGCAGTTCCGAGCGGAAATGCTGGGCGCCCCGGCGTATCTTGGCGACGAGGAGTTCTTCCGTCACCTGTTGAGGAACGGCGGATGGTGGTCCTCGGAAATAGAGAATGAACCGACTCCCACACCCCCTGATTCTGTGTTGTGGGAATACAGGGACAAGTTGAAGGCGCCAGAGCCTGAGTTTGATGGAGCGGAGAACCCGTTTTACCTCCATCCCTTCCAGACGGTGCACATGGGCCGGGGGCAAGGGGCCAACAATGGCTGGCTTCAGGAGGCTCCGGATCCGATCACCACTCTCATGTGGCAGTTCTGGGTGGAAATGAATCCTGCCACCGCCGCCAAGCTTGGCGTGGTGGAAGGGGACATGGTGAAGATAAGTTCCGCCCATGGTTCGATCACCGCGCCGGTATTCCCATACAAGGGGATTCGGCCAGATGTGGTGGCGGTTCCCATCGGCTATGGCCACACCAATTATGGAAAGCTGGCCACCGGCAGGGGGGAGAACGTGATGACCCTGTTGGGCGCCAAGCAGGACACCGATTCCGGGGCTCATGCGTGGCGGGCCCAAAAGGTTAAAGTGGAAAAGGCCCAAGGCCGGATGAAGATGCTGCGCAATGCGCACCCTGAAGGAGAGTATAAAGGTGAAGTCTTTCAATTATAAAAAGCATAATGACTATAGCTGGTCCATGATCATAGATCTGGACCGGTGCAACGGCTGTGGCGCCTGCGTGATCGGGTGTCAGGCGGAAAACAACGTTGCCACCGTTGGCGAGGAAGAGGTGGGCAAGAAGCGGAATATGCACTGGCTGCGCATCGAGCGCTATATCGAGGGAGAGTATCCCCACGTGAAGGTTCGGTTCCTGCCGATGATGTGCCAGCATTGCGCGCAAGCTCCATGCGAATCCGTCTGCCCGGTGTACGCCACCTACCACAACCCCGAGGGGCTGAACGTGCAGGTGTACAACCGCTGTATCGGCACCAGGTTCTGCGGCAACAACTGCCCATACTCTGTCAGGTACTTCAACTGGTTCGACTCCAGCTTTCCGGAGCCGGTGAACAACCAGCTGAATCCGGACGTTTCTGTGCGGGAGCGCGGAGTGATGGAGAAGTGCTCCCTGTGCATGCAGAGGATCCGACGCGGAAAAGACACCGCCAAGGACGAGGGGCGCGAAGTGCAGGATGGGGATATCCAGCCGGCCTGCGCCCAGACATGCCCCACCGGCGCCATCACTTTCGGCAATATCAACGACCACGAAAGCAAGGTGTATAAAATGGCCCATTCCGGCCGGGCCATCAGCCTGTTTGAGGAAAAGGGGACGCACCCGGCGGTCAAGTATCTGAAGGGAGGGACGAACGATGTCATTGGATGATAACGTGAAAAGATCGGCTGACGCCGGGGTGGCCGGCGGCCATCACGGAGATGTCATGGCCCTGCCGGAGATTGAGTCTTTCCGCGACCCGGAAACCAAGGCCGCCAAGGCTCATTACGACGACGCCGACATATACAGGGATGAAAAAGGGTTCAACGAGCATACGTTGCGCCCCATGTTCTTCACCACAAAATCGTATTTTATCTTTACTCTGGCCTTGGGGCTGGTAATGGCCCAGGGCCTCGGTTTTTTCGTATACCAGACCTTCGTCGGTCTTGGCATGGCGGGTATTCACGAGCCGGTGTACTGGGGCGCGTATATCGCCACTTTCGTGTTCTGGGTCGGCATGAGCCACTCCGGCACCATAGTCTCCTCTATTCTGCGCCTGACCCAGGCCAACTGGCGTCGGCCCATCCTTCGAGCGGCGGAGGCGATGACGGCGTTCTCTCTGATGGTGGCGGGTCTTTTCCCTCTGATCCACGTGGGTCGGCTTTGGAGGGCGTACTACATGGTTCCGCTGCCGAGCCAGAGGATGCTGTGGCCGAACTTCAAGTCGCCGCTTATGTGGGACTTCTGCGCCATCAACATATACCTCACCGGGTCCATGACCTTTCTTTATATCGGACTTCTGCCGGACCTGGCGGTGGCGCGAGACAAGGCCATCGCCATGGGCAACTGGCGCCGACATTACCTTAAGGTTCTGGCGCTGGGATGGCGCGGCAGCCACAGGGAATGGAGCGTATATAACAAGTGCTCGCTGTTTTTGGCGGTGATCATTCTGTTGATCGCGCCCAGTGTGCACACCATAGTGAGCTGGGACTTCGCCATGACCATGACCCCCGGATGGCACACCACCATCTTCGGGCCATACTTTGTCGTGGGCGCCATCTACTCCGGCATCGCCGCGGTGATTACCCTTATGATCACTCTGAGGATCCTGTTCAACCTGGACGATGTGATCCGGAAGTTCCATATTGACGCCCTGGGCAAGCTGCTCCTCGTCATCGCCATAATCTGGACATACTTCTACTTCTGCGAGTTCATCACCAACTGGTATTCGCACAAACCGGAGGAGTGGGAGGTCATGGCATGGCAGGGACACAGGTTCCCGTATCACTTGATGGTAATGTTGGGCGGCTCCTGCTTGACCATCTTCTGCCTGAGCTGGCGCCGGTTCCGCTCCTGCATGCCCTGCATGTTCGCGCTGACCCTGCTGGTGAACTGCGGTATGTATATCGAGCGCTACCTGATCGTGGTGCCGATCCTGAGCCGCCGGGACAACCCGTTCATGTGGACTGATTACACCCCCACCATAACGGAGGTTGGTATTATAGTGGCGTCATTCGCGTACTTTATCTTCCTGTACGCCATATTCATAAAACTCTTCCCGATCGTCACGATGGCGGATGTGAAGGAGGGAGTGATCGTATCCGGCGACGTGCGGCTGGGCAGACATGCGGTGCGCGTCCAGGTGAAGGAATAGGAGAAAACCGATGAGCGATCATTACACTGTTTTGGGTCTTTATCGCAAGGTGGAGACCATCACGAAAGCCGGTGATCCGATCCGGGAAGCGTTCGGTGTCAAGGACGGCGATATCGAGGTTCTATCCTCGGCCGCCTATCCGGACGGGGCCTTGTTGGATGACAAGGAATTGCTCCACCAGGTGGAGTCGCGCCAGTTCCTCTTCCCGTTTCTGATGGGATTTGTGGGGTTTGGCGCAGGAGTTATCCTGGCCGGAGGGACGGGGTACATCATGAACCTTATCGTGGGCGGCAAGTCGCCGTTCACCTACGCTCCCACTGGGGTCATTACGTATGAATTTACCCTGCTGTTCGGAGTCATCGGGTCTGTTTTGTCCCTGCTGTACTATGCTGGGCTGCCGAATTGGACCGACCGGGCTTACGATCCGGAAGTCGCCGATGGCGCACTGGGCCTTTTAGTTAAGGTGTATTCCAAGGAGGATCAGGAGAAGGCCGCCAAGATTATGGAAGATTACGGCGCCTATAAAATCAAGAAGGGAGTGAACGATTTCTAATGCGCGCTCTAGGATTAATATCAATCATGATTTTCGCGGCCCTTTCGGCTTGTGAAAACTACGACCTGGATATGCACGACCAGGTATCGTTCAAGGTCCAGGAAAGCCCCAGGTTTCGCAAACCGGCCAACTCTGTGACCATGGCGCCGGAGCGGGTGGATTACTCCGAAGTGGACGCTGTGACCATAGAGAACCCATTCCCGGTGGACGAATCGGCTCTGGCCCAGGGGAAAAAGCTTTTCGAGATTTATTGCATGCCCTGTCATGGAGCGGATGGAACCACCAATGGCATGCCGGTGGCGGATTTGCTGGAGCCGAGGCCGGCGGATCTGCAGAGCGAGGCTGTGGTTGCCCTTACGGAAGGGGAGTTGTTCCACAGGATAGTGGAGGGATTCGGCATTATGCCCTCCTACAAGAAGGATTTGTCGGACAGGGAAGCCTGGAGCGTGACCGAATACATCATGAAACTTCAAATAAGGGACTAAATATTGCTGGGGGCAAGTATGTTCAATAAACTGATAAAAATAACGATAATTGCGGCCATGGCCGCCGGTTTCACCAGTGGCCAGGCTTTGGCTAAGGCCAATATCCTTATGGGGAAACGGCTGTTCAACTCCTATTGCGCCGTTTGTCACGGAACCAATGGAAAGGGCGGCGGGCCTTTGGCGGAGAAGCTAAAAACGGAGAATCCGCCTGCGGACCTTACGGGGGACAAGTACCAGAGCAAGAGTGTGGATGAGCTGCTCAAGCTGGTGCAGGGGTATAACAGATCGGATTCCGCCATGCCGAAGTGGGAAAACGTGATTCCGGAGGGGAACATGCGCTCTCTGGCGGAGTACGTTCTTTCCCTTACCCAGACCGATGTGCGTCTGCGGGGCGATGAGAGGCAGGGCAGAGAGATCTTCCGCCTGTCTTGTGTGGCGTGTCATGGGCCGCAGGGCAACGGGGCCGGAGTGCTGGCCAAGCTGCTTAATGTGAAGATGATCAATTACAGGACAAAGCCGCTTACTTCCATTTCCGATACGGAACTGATCCAGATCATAACCAAGGGCAAGGGTGAGTTCATGCCTATGTGGGAAGGGACTCTGGCCTCCGAGGAGATCAAGGACGTGGCCGCCTATGTGCGAAGCCTGTATCAGAAGTAAACATCAGGCCAGTTTGTGAATCAGCGCGCCCTGGAGACAGGGCGCGTTTTTTTATGATATCCGCCTCAACGCGCCACGGATGATCTCCTCCAGGGCGCCATCCATATCCGCCGCCCTGGCCGCCTTGACCGCTTTCTGGGCGTCCTTAGCCTTATAACCCAGCGCCAGCAACGCCTCCACCGCGTCATTATCCGCGCCGGAAGGGCCATCGGCGGCCCCTGCGTCCTCCGCGCTTTCCCCCAGCCCCTGCAGTTTATCCGCCAGCTCCAGAATGATACGATCCGCCGTTTTCGCCCCTACGCCGGGGATGGAGGACAGGAGGGCCGCGTCCTTCCTGCGCACAGCGTCGGCCAACTTGGCCGCTGGCAGGCCGGAGAGCATATTCATGGCCAGCTTCGGCCCCACCTTGGATAGGGAGATGAGCTTTTCAAAAACCTCCTGTTCGGTCTTGTTGAAAAAACCATAAAGCTGGAAAATATCTTCCCTGATGTGCGAGTAAATATGTAAGGACACGATTTCGCCCGGCTCCGGCAAAGCGTAATATGTGGGGATGGATATATGGACAAGGTATCCCACCCCGCCAGTATCTATGATGACGGAGGAGGGTTTCTTTGTTTTTATCTTTCCGGATAGCCAGGCGATCATCGTTTGGCCCCCATCCGCGCCACCGGGGATTTGAAGTGGATCAAATGGGTCAAGGCGACGGCCAGAGCGTCGGAGGCGTCCATGGGATCGGGAGCTTGAACCAGCCGGAGCTGGATTTTCAGCATGTCGCGCACCTGTTCCTTATCCGCCCGGCCATAGCCCGACACGGTCTGCTTGATCAGCAGAGGAGAATACTCGAACACCTCCAACCCCGATTGCACAGCCGCCAGCATGATCACACCCCGCGCCATCCCAAGCTTCAGCGCGCTCTGGGCGTTCTTGGCGAAAAAGGCTTCCTCTATGGCCATATGGTCCGGTTTGGTCTTTTCTATCACATCCAGCAACCCATCAAAAATATGCTTCAGCCTGACGGGCAGCGCGGCCTTGGGCGAGGTATTTATGGAACCATACCCAAGACACTCTGGCCGCGAGACCTCCCCGGAAACCAGCCCATATCCGGTGACCCTGGTGCCAGGATCCACACCAAGGATTATCACCCGTCAGCCGCCGATCTTCTCCAGGACTTCTTCGGCAATATCGAAGTTGGCGTATACTTTCTGCACATCTTCCTGATCGTCCAGGTTGTCCATCAGTTTGAGCATCTTGCGGGCGCTCTCCTCGTCCAGTTTGGTGGTGTTCTTGGGGATCATGGTGACCTCGGCGCTTTCGATTTTCACCCCTTTCGCCTCCATGGCCTCCCGCACTGTCTCCAGATCGCTGGAGGAGGTTTTGATTTCGAAAACATCCCCGTCCAGGGTCATATCCTCGGCCCCGGCTTCCAGGATGATTTCCATCAGGGCGTCTTCTCCCATGCCTTCGGCGGAGACAATGATCAGCCCCTTTTTGTCGAACATCCAGCTGACACATCCGTTTTCCCCCAGGGCGCCGCCGGCCTTGTTGAATATGGATCGGATTTCGGCCACTGTCCGGTTCTTGTTGTCGGTCATCGTTTCGATGAGCACGGCCACTCCGCCTGTTCCATATCCTTCATAGCTGATCTCCTCATAGGAGACCCCCGGAAGTTCCCCTGTCCCCTTTTTTATGGCGCGTTCGATATTATCGCCCGGCATGTTCACAGACTTGGCGCTGGCTATGGCTGTCCTGAGCCTGGGGTTGGCATCCGCGTCCCCACCCCCCAGCCTGGCGGCGACGGTGATCTCCTTGATGATCTTCGTGAAGATTCTGCCGCGCTTGGAGTCTATGGCAGCCTTCTTATGCTTTATGGTGGACCATTTAGAATGTCCTGACATATTATTACCCGAGATAAGTTGCTAATTCATCCAATGCACTAGTATAAATCATGAGATCAATTTTTGATAGAGCGTGGCGCAGCCTCTATGGACACAAGGTGATCCTGTCACCCAAAAACCTGGCCGCTACCATGCTTCCCTTCGGCGCTTCGAAAACACCGATGGGGATTGTCACCAGCCCGTTGGCCGTGGTCAATGCCCGGAAATGGCCAGATCCGTGATATTGCGCCAGTTCCGCGCCAAAACATCCCTCTTTCCAAAAAAGGCGTCCGGGCAGATATTCCTCCCGATCAGCCTTTTTCCGTCGATAGGTGGCCTCCAACCGGGCGGAGACTTCCATAGTGGCTGCCGGTGCTCCCTGGAAGCGTAATAGGGCAGGCCGGACGAAAAGCTCGAAAATAACCATGCTGGATACCGGATTGCCCGGCAGACCGAAGAGGTATCGGCCTTTTTCCGAAACGGCGAAAAGGGTCGGCTTGCCAGGCTTCACTCTGATCTTGTGAAACAAAATTCTATATCCAAGTTTTTTAACTATTTCCGGGACGAAATCCCTGTCCCCGGCGGAAACACCGCCAGAAATTATCAGAAAGTCATGCTCCATGCCCAGGCGTATTTTCTCCTCCAGGGATGCTGG
>JAOUPQ010000092.1 GCA_029879765.1 Nitrospinota bacterium
GGAGACCGCGCGGCGGTCCAGATCCAGAGCATAGCCGCGATATTCCGGCGAGGCTTTCACCAGGTGGCGCTCCACCGCCGGGGAGTTGCGAAACATGTTCCCCTTCTTTTCCATCAGCCCGGCGCCGCATAGCCCCAGCAGCAACAGCCCTATGGCGCGAGGATCGGCGCCGAGGTCGAGGGCGATCTGCTCCTTGGATCTCCATCCACCCGCAGCGGTGTCGAAAATACCGGCCTTATGCGCCTCGAGCATCATCAGGGCAGGCCGCCACCCCCACGACAGGGCCAGCAATTCTTCCATACTATTGATCCGGTCCATCTTTTCCCTGCTCATCCCTTGTAAATGTATACGGCGCCCATGATAATGAACAATACACCGGCCCCCCTGGAGATATATGACTGGGGCACATGCTGGGCCAGGAATCCGCCCAGCAGTGTGGCGATGAGCGAAGCCAATACCAGCGCCAGCGATGAGCCGATGAAAACGCTAAGCTTCGACCGCTCATAGGCGGCGCAGGCGAAGGTGGCCAATTGGGTCTTGTCTCCCAGTTCCGCCAGAAAGATCATGGTGAACACCGAACCGATGACTTTGTATTCCATCCTTAAATAAACCTTTCTTGAGTTCGTGTTTGCAGCCGGGCAAACGGGCCCTCCCGGCGTGGATCTGTCCATATGCCGGGAATCGTTAGTGGATTATTAGATTATGCGCAGGCAGGGGGCGCAGGTTCAAGGAGTTTCGATGCTATCAATGTTCTCCCCCATTCCATCTTTGCTTGTTTCCCCGTATAATTCGCCTTATGCTATCGTGCTTTGAACAATGGCCATGGCGTGGTCAAGAGGGGTGGATGGGTTATGGACAGTCAGGACGCGGGTAACGGATTATTGACCGATCTTCAGGGGATACTCTCGGCTGTTTCCGACTTTCTTTGGGGCCCGCCCCTGATTGTCATGCTGCTCGGCGTGGGGCTGTATCTGACATTCCTGCTGCGCGGCCTGCAGTTCACCTGGCTGGGGCACGCTCTTTTTATGGGGCTCATCCAGCGCAAGGAGCGAGACGGGGATGGAGATATATCCCACTTCCAGGCCCTGATGACGGCCCTTTCCGCCACGGTGGGCACCGGCAATATCGTGGGAGTGGCCACGGCCATCATGCTCGGCGGCCCTGGGGCGGTGTTCTGGATGTGGATGACCGGTCTGGTGGGGATGGCCACCAAATTCGCCGAGGCGTTGCTGGCGGTGAAATATCGGTATAAGGACGAGAAGGGGAACATGGTGGGCGGCCCCATGACATATATCGTGGCCATCGGGCCCAGCCCTGTGTGGAAATGGATGGCCATGGCCTTTGCGCTCTTCGCCGCCATCGCTTCTTTCGGCATTGGAAACATGGTGCAGTCCCATTCCGTGGCGGACAGCCTGGAGGGGGCGTTCGGCCTGCCCAGGGTGTGGGCGGGGGGTGTGATGGCGATATTGACCGCCGCGGTGATCCTGGGCGGAATCAAGTGGATAGGGCGGGTGGCGTCGGCCATTGTGCCTGTGATGATCTTCGGATACGTGGGAGCGTCGCTATATATCCTGGTGACCATGGTGGACCAAATTCCATCGGTAATAGGGCTGATCTTTAATGACGCTTTCACACCCGCCGCCGGAGCTGGTGGATTCGCCTGGGCGGCGTTGCGTTGGGGAGTGGCCCGGGGGGTGTTCTCCAACGAGTCGGGGCTCGGCTCCTCCCCCATAGCGGCGGCTGCGGCCAAGACGAAGGAACCGGTGGCCCAGGCCATGGTTTCCATGACGCAGACTTTCATCGATACACTGGTGGTTTGCTCCATGACAGCGTTCGTGATCCTGCTCACCGGCGCCAATCACAACGGGCTGGAGGGGAGCCAGGTGACCACCAGCGCCTTTTCCTCGGTGTTGGGCTCTGGAGTGGGGGAGCCCCTGGTGGCGTTGGCGCTGGTGTTTTTCGCATACTCCACCGTGCTGGGCTGGAGCTATTATGGAGAGCGGGCCACAGAATCGCTGGTGGGTGTGGGGGGGATCCTTCCCTACAGGCTGGTCTATTGCGGGGCGGTGTTTGTGGGGGCGAACCTGAACCTGGCGCTGGTGTGGACCATCTGCGATATCACCAATGCGCTGATGGCCCTGCCAAACCTCATAGCCCTGGTCATGCTGTCGCCAATTGTCCGGGCGGAGACCTTAGGCTATATTAACGGCGGGAAATGGAAAAATAGATAAAAGGCATGGGAAAACAGCCGATCGTATTTAACCAGATCAAATTGAAAGGTAGACCACATGGCTGAGAGAATGATGATTATCGGGGGTGTTGGAGGAAAGCGGACAGAGATAAACGCCTCCATGGCTGTGCGTCACGGGATGATCGCAGGCGCCACCGGGACGGGGAAGACAATCACATTGCAGACCCTGGCGGAGAACTTTTCGCGCATGGGCGTTCCTGTGTTCATGGCGGATGTGAAGGGGGACCTTTCCGGACTGGCGGAGGCGGGGGTGGAACATCCAAAGATAACCGAGCGGCTGGCGTGGATGGACGTTTCCGGGTTTCGGGGCGCAGGCTGCCCCACGTTGTTCTGGGACCTGGAGGGGAAGAATGGCCACCCGGTGCGGACGACTATCTCGGAGATGGGGCCGCTGTTGCTGGCCAACGCCCTGGAACTGACGGAGAGCCAGACCGGCTTGCTATACACCTGCTTCCGGGTGGCGGATGATCAGGGGCTCTTGCTGCTGGATCTCAAGGATCTGCGGGCGATGATCAAATATGTCTCGGACAACGCCAGGGAACTGGGGAAGGAATATGGCCTGATCTCGGCGGTGAGCGCCGGGGCGGTGGCCCGCCAGCTTCTGATCCTGGAGGAGCAGGGGGCGGAACAGTTTTTTGGCGAGCCTGCCCTGGCGATCAGCGACCTGATGATCAAGGATTTTTCCGGCAACGGGGTTATCAACATTCTCGACGCCACCAAGCTTATCTCCGCCTCTCCCAGGCTCTATTCCATATTCCTGTTGTGGCTTCTTTCCGAGCTGTACGAGAGCCTTCCGGAAGCGGGAGAGGTGGAGCTGCCCAAGCTTGTGTTCTTTTTTGACGAGGCCCACCTGTTGTTCGACCAGGCGCCCAAGGCGCTGCTGGAAAAGATAGAGCAACTGGTGCGGCTGATCCGCTCCAAGGGGGTGGGGATATTTTTTGTCAGCCAGAGCCCCCTGGATGTGCCGGAGGATGTGTTGGGGCAACTGGGGATGAAGATACAGCACGCCTTGCGCGCCTTCACCCCGAAGGACCGAAAGACCGTCAAGGCCGTGGCCCAGTCTTTTCCGGAAAATCCTGATGTGGATGTGGAAGAGGCGATAACCGGGCTGGCGGTGGGGGAGGCATTGGTCTCGTCCCTGGATCGCTCTGGAAAACCAACGCCAGTGCAGCGGATATTCATCCGGCCGCCGGAGTCGCGGATGGGGCCGCTGGATGTAAAGGAGAAAGAGGAAAAGATATCCCGTTCTCCATTGAAGGGAAAATATGACACGGCGATCGACGCCGAATCGGCCCATGAGGTATTGCTGAAGAAGGCGGAAGAGAAAGCCATGGCCGAGGAGAAGGCCAGGGAGGAGCTGGAGCGACAGGAGGAGGAGCAAAAAGCGGAGAAAGCCGCCAGCCAGCCCAAAGGTCGTGGCCGCCAGAGGCAGGGGGCTGGGGAGGCGTTTATTAAAAGCGCCGCCCGCTCCATAGGGAGCCAGCTGGGCAGAAGCATAGTAAAGGCGGCTTTGGGAAAAAGCATATCGCGGGGGCTGCTGGGGTCGATTCTGGGTGGGCTGGGCAAATAGGGCGCCTTTAGCGTGTGTCGGGAGTGATCAATTCGGGAAAGTGGGCATGTGGTTGTTTATAAGGCTCTTCTTGTCCAGTGGTATGGTTGGGTCCCTGGAAGCGGCTGTTATTTATGTTTTCCGGCGTTGCGCAAAATGTTATATTTGAGAATCAGCGGGATATGGAAGATATCCTCTATTCACGGATTGAAGAACGCGTTGTAAAAGTAGTATCAGCATAATCATTCAATGAGCGTAGATAAAACAGAAATTCTGGGAGACCAGTCAAACACCCCCTCTGGCAAGTATTCCAGTGTAGGCAAGTCAGACTATATCCAGATTGAACCTGGCGCCATTCTGGCGAAAAGGTATAAAGTGCTGGCAAAGCTGGGCGAGGGGGGCATGGGGGTGGTCTATCAGGGATTGGATACCCAGCTGGACCGTCCTGTGGCGATCAAGCTCTTGAAGCGTAATTTAAGTGAAGACAAAAAAGCGATTGAAAACCTGAAGCAGGAAGCCCAGGTGTCCATGATGCTGACCCACCCTGGGATTATGCGTCTTATCAACTTCGAGCATCATGGCCAATACGCTTTTCTTCTGGCGGAGTTTGTGGATGGGAAGGACCTGAAGACCATCGCCAAGCGACGAGGTGGGAAGCTGGACTCCAAGACCACGGCAAATATCGTATACAAGCTCTGTTCCGCTCTGGAATACGCGCATAAGAACAACGTCATCCATCGCGACATCAAGCCGGCCAACATAATGATCAGCACCAAAAAAGAAGTGAAGCTGATGGATTTTGGCATCGCCAGGGTGTTTATGGAAGGGGACGGGGCCCAACCGCAGCTGGCGGGGACTTTGGCCTATCTGGCGCCGGAGCTGATCGAAGGGGCAAAGCCGGACACCCGGTGTGACATCTATGCGCTGGGAATGACCATGTATGAGTTGCTGGCCGGCGAGCATCCTTTCAAGGGGATGAATGCGCAGCAGGTGGTTAAAGCCCATCTGAACACAGAGCTTCCTCCCATAGAAGGGGTGAAAAGAGAGCTTTTCAATATTGTCTCCCAATGTATCGAGAAAAAGCCTAACGCCAGGTTCCAGACTGTGGGGGAACTGCGGGGGGCCCTGGGCAAATATCTGGGGCTTGACGAATCGTATAAGGTTTCCCGCATGAAGGCCAGCATGGAACATGAAAAGCGGAAGCTGGAAATCGAGCAGGAAAAGGTGGCGGAAAAGCTCAAGATGCTGCAGGACGAGATGAAAAGGATCGAGAACAAGCCCGCAGCCTTCGAGAGCGCCGAGCCTGGGTTTTCCATATTGGGATACTCCAAGGAAGGGGTGCAAGTAAGGTTTCCATACATGCTGGCAGCGATTGCCACCGGGGCCGGAGTGTTTGGCGCTGTCTTGGGGGAAATGACCCTGACAGGCGCCCTGTATGACGCAGGTTCGGATGAAGCGAACATGGCGGTGTCGATGGCCATGATGGGGGCGATGAGTCTTATGATCCCCTCGATGTTCAAATACGGATTCGCGGAGTGGTTTCGTTCCGCCGCCATCGGCGCGGTGGTCAGCATCGCCTGTTACTACCTTTGGATCCACTCCGCCAATACGGGCCTGGTTTTGGGCATCTCCTACCATTACCTTATGTTCGGAGTGGCCCTTTGCCTGGGCGCCATTATGTGTGAGCCGGAAGGGGCGAATCTGGAACGTATCATGAAATTCGCTCCCTTGACGCTTTTCGGCATGCTGGCAAGCTCTTTGGCGTCCATGGGGAATGTGGCCAATACCTTGAAATTCGCCCCGGACAAATCCAATATGTTTTATCTTCCATTGTTGGCAGTGGCCATATGGACAACGCTGGACATCAGGGAGCAAAGGTCCTGAAAGATGGTTTTTGCGCCGGATGCGGCTCATCACTGAATAGTTAGGTGTTTCATGATTCTATTTTTCATGCGGAAAACGAGGCTTTGGGCCATGTTGGCCGCCGCAATCTCGTTGGCCGCCGTGGCTGGCTTTGCCCAGGCGCAGCCCACCGGGAAGTTTTCCGAGGAGTTGTTCACAAGCATTCAACGGGATATGATATGCCTGTGTGGATGTAAATCCATACTCAAGGATTGCCCCCATGTGAATTGCGATTACGCCATCCCCGCGCGAAAGCGGATCCGGGAAATGCTGGATCAGGGGAAAAGCAGGGAAGAGATTCTCGCTGAGTTCGTCAAGGAAAAAGGGGAGCAGGCCCTGGCCGCCCCCAAGAAAGAAGGGTTTAACATTCTCGGTTACATCCTCCCATTCATCGCCATTCTGGGGGCTGGATATGGAGTGGTTCTTATCGCCCTGCGCTGGGCTGGCGCCGGGGCAAAAAAGGAGCCTTCCATTGAGAAAAGCGGCGAGGAGCAGCAACCCAAGCCTGCCACCGGAGAGGCGGAAGGGGTTGGGGGAGAAGCGGCCGAGAGGCTTAAAAAAGAGCTTGAGGAGTTCGACTCCTGATTATTTATCCAGGAAGGTTTTAACAGTATGGGTGTGTTTATCGCGGAGATCGCGGTTCTGTTGATAGTGCTGGGCGCGGTGGCGTATCCGCTTTTGGGCGCCGCTGCGCCGGTTTCCTCCCCGGAGTTGATCGAAAATGATCTGTCCGACCTGCTGTACAGGAAGGAGGCGCTGTATACCGCGTTGAAGGATCTGGAGTTCGACATGCGAACCGGCAAGATCGACCAGGAGGATTACGATGTGATGAAAAAATCCCTGGAGGCGGAAGCGATCGGTATTTTGGGGATGATTGACGCCACCGCCAAGGGCGAAAATCCGGGCTCTGATGAGAAAAAGTCGGAGAAGAAAAAGGGGAAGTTCTGCCCCGAGTGTGGCTCCAAAGTGGAGAAAAGCCACAAATTCTGTCCAGAATGCGCCAATAAGCTTTAAAATCCGGTCCGGTTATCCCAGGGAAATCTTTATATATTTTCTCTGCTGGCGACAATTTTGGCGATGACTGCGCCGTTTTCCTCCATGGCATACACCAGCACTGTCGCTTCGTTGTTTTTCGCCGTCCATTTGGCCGAGGCCATCCCCTCCTGGGTGAACCGGCCGGACAGCGTCCAATCCCGGGCGCCAAACTCCTCGGCGAATTTGTCCATGAGCGAGTCCATGGTAATCCGGGCGGTAAGAGTCACCGAGTTTTCATGCACCCCCGCCACGAAGTTATCCAGCCTGGCCTCTGGAATGGTGGGCAGGATGATGTCCGAGAGCTGCTCGCCCTTCCCGGCTTTGCCACCGAAGGAGAGGACGTATTCCTTGCCGTTGAAGCGGAAGGAGGCTTGTTTTGTTTCCGTCGGCGATGACTGCCCCTGGGCCTGTTGTTGCTTGACCCCGCTTTCCGGCTCCGCACCGGAAAGCTGCTGGGAGCAACCGGAAACTAAAATGACCAGCGCCAGCAGGGCCGCTTCAATCCCTCTTTTCGACAAAGCTCTTTTTGACATATAAAGATCCATCCCTGACTTCAATGGTCTGATTATCCAACAGGTCATGCATAGCGCGGTAAACAGTTTTTTCCGACAATCCGAGCCTTTGCGAAATAATGCGGTGTGTCGGTTTGCGTCGGATTCTATAGAACTCCTCGTCAAAATCCCCGGTTCTCAAGGCCAGCGACTTGATAAAATTGGATACCCTGCCGGGGCCGTCCATGGTTCCCAGCCGTTCGATGATGGCGTTCGCCTCGTTGAGCCTTTCGATAAGGATGCGGGACAGGTTCACCCCTATGGTGGGATAGAGCATCATCAGTTCCAGGAATTTATCCGGGCTGATTTTATATAAAAGGCATTTTTCCAGGGCCACCACCGTGGCGCTGCGCTCGGAATGGGAAAACAGGGACATTTCCCCCACGATATCACCCTGCATGATCACGTATACAATGATCTCCTTGTTCTCGTCATTGTCGATGGTGATCTGCAAGGAGCCCCTGGACAGGAAATAAATTCCCGAGCTTTGATCGTTGCGATAGAAAAGATACGCCCCCTTCTCCAGGGAGACGGGGGCCAGGTTTCGGCCCACATCTTCAATCTCGCTGTCCGATAGGCCCTTGAGCACCCAGAGGCTCTTTAGCGAGCCGATCTTGATCATGGCTTACCCCAAGAAAGGCGCCGACAAAAAGGAAGCGGCGTTGGTCAGTTGGATAGAGCTTTGCCCACCATAATAGCCGCCTTGTCCTTGTCCACTCCTTTTGCCTCGGCGATCTCGCTGACGATAAGTTCGTATGCGTTGTCGAAGACCTGCTGCTCGACAAAGGAAAGGCCTTTGGACGCCTTAAGCTTGAATAGGGCCCTGTATACATGGGCGACATCCGAAAGGGCGCCGGTTTTAATCATTTCAAGAAAACGCTTCTGCCGCTTGTTCCAGTTCGGCTCCACGTTATCCATTATGCCATTGCCAAGAATGGAAAGGATTTTGGGCACTTCCTTTTTGGTGATAACGCTTCTCAGGCCCAAGGAACCCGCCGAGCGAGTGGGCGCCATGATGGTCATGCCGCTTTTGCGCAACCGGATAATGTAAAAGGCGTCAGCCATGCCGGAGACTTTCAGCTGTTCAATTTTCTCAATTGTCCCCAAACCGTGGGATGGGTAAACAACCCTTGAGCCGACTTTAAATCGAATTAAAGACATTTTTAGACATCCCCACCGAACGGTAAAATAACGAAATTCATTATAACAAAAGGGGCGCCTGGAGTCAATAAAACCTATCACTAGAGTGGATGAATAGGTAAAATATACGTACATAAAAGAAAAAATTTCTCCTTCCCTGCGAGAAGCTGGATAACTATGTAAACCGGGGGGATTTGGAGAAAAAAGGCCTTCTGGTCGGTCGTTTTAGCGGATATCCGACCCTTTGATATAGCCCAGGGTGGGGCCTGGTCCAGAAAGGTTCGGCTCGGGCGCGTCTTAGAGAGGTTCGTGACGCTGTGGCTCAATCACACCCGCAATCGCCAGCCTTGCGGAACCATTTAATAGCCTCTCCAAAGTCTCTGTCCACACCGCTGCCTGTGAAATATTTTTTGGCCATGTTCATATTCGCCTCGCGGTTCCCCTGCTCCGCCGCCTTCTTTTGCCACGCCAGCGCCTTGGCCATATCCTTTTTCACTCCCAGGCCTTTTTCATACATCATCCCGATTTGCAGGCATGCCTCATCATCGTTATTTTCCGCCGCAAGAAGGAACCAGTTCATCGCCTCCTGATAATCCCTTTTGACGCCCAATCCTTTTAGGTACATCTGGCCCAAATGAGACTGGCCGGATGGGTAACCAATCTCGGCGGCGCTTTGATACAGCCTCAACGCTTCTTTGTAATCCTTTCGAACCCCTTTTCCTTCTTCGTAAAGAATCCCCAGCTCCACCTGGGATGGAGTGTATTTAGCCTCCGCCGCCATTTTGTGATACTTGGCGGACATGGAATAGTCCCTTCGCACTCCATAACCACGCTTGTAAAATTTCCCCACCATATACTGAGCAGGAGGATATTCATTTCGGGCAGAGCGGATGTACCATATCATCGCCGTGCTTGTATCTCGTTTCACACCGTTCCCATACTGGTGCATATTTCCCAGGTCATACATGGCCTCGGCGTTTCCTTGTTTGGCTGATTTTGTGAACCACTTCATGGCGACGAGAGGATTGGCCTTGACGCCGTAACCATATTCGTATGCCAACCCCACCAAGCGCTCTCCTTCCGAATCACCTTGCTCCGCCGCCTTTCGGCTCCACTCTAACCCCTTAACCTCATCCTCCTCTTCCATATGATACAAATAAATATCCCCTAAGGTCACCTGGGCCTGAATGTGTCCATTTTGGGCCATCGGCTCCAGAATGGAGACCGCCTTTTCTATTTCCCCTTCTTCATAGGCGGCCATTGCCTCATCATAAGAACCAGCCGCCGAGGTAGTCGAGGCGAAAGATGCGGAAAAGAGGAATATGAAAAAGATAAAAGTCCGGGTTCCCATTCTCATAAAGCCCCTCCATTATGCAGGTAAAAAAAAGGACACATGCGCCGATTATACATCAAGCATGCAATATGTAAAGTATTTGCGCATACAGGCGAAGGAGGAGGGCCAGACGCTGGGGCCCCGTCGGGAGGAATGGAATGCTGATCAGGAAGGAATGTTGGCTGTTCCAGCCAAAAGGATTTGAAGCTGGCGCAGGAGGATTATTTCTCCCGCGCCTGTTCTATCTTCACCGGCTCGTATATGCAGTAAGGCTCCTCGGCCATGTAGTCGCCACTGGACTCATAAAAGGCCCGGGCCCGGCAGCCTTCGCACACTTTCTTATACTCACACACCCCGCACTTGCCCCCCAGCTTGTCCTGGTCCCTCAGGTCGGCGAAAACAGAGGAGTCCTTCCAGATTTCGGAAAAGGATTGCTTTAGCACATGCCCCGCCTCCACGGGCAGA
>JAOUPQ010000330.1 GCA_029879765.1 Nitrospinota bacterium
TTCCAAAGAGAGGTGAATATGAAGATGAAAATCAGGCCGTTGACCACACCCACAAAATATTCAAACTTGTAGGCCAGCTGCCTCTGGAACGCCTTGAATGCGAATTTGATGTAGAGGGACAAGGCTGGAAACCGCTCCAGCGCGTCGAACAGCTTCTCCTCGGCGCCTTTGCTTCTGGCCATTACACCATTTTTGATAGCCACCACGTTCTCAATCATGCCCCCCCATCCTCCCCCACTTCGGCCCCGTGCTGGTATATGGCCTTCACCACGTCCGCCACTTTCGGCTCGTGGATGGAAAGATCCTTCACGCAGTAGTCGCGAAACAGCGCGCTGATCACCTCGTTGAGCGCCGCGCCTCCATCCCCCCGGTAACGCAGCCATTTCTTGTTCGCCTCGCTCTTCATCTCCGTCAACCCCACCGCCTCATGGATCTTCGGGTTGTAGTCGTGAAACTCCACTTCCAGGATCTTCCCCTGCATATGATCGCTCTTCAGCCGGGCTGTGGCCCCGTCCCAGGCGATCTTTCCCTTGTCGATGATGATGATCCTGTCGCAGAGAGCCTCGATATCGTCCATATCGTGGGTGGTGAGGATGATAGTCACCCCACGCTCTTTATTTATCTTTTTCAAGAACCGCCGCACGTTATCCTTGGCGATGATATCCAGCCCGATGGTGGGCTCGTCGAGGAACATGACCTTGGGCCCATGCAGAAGCGACGCCGCCAGGTCCGCCCGCATCCGCTGCCCCAAAGAGAGCTTGCGCACCGGCATTTTCATCAACGGCCCCAGCTCCAGCCAGTCGGAAAGCTCCGCCAGGCTCTCATGATAGCGGGCCTGGGGAACCCGGTATATCGCCCGCAGCAGGTCCAGCGAGTCGGACATCGGCAGGTCCCACCACAACTGGCTGCGCTGGCCGAACACCACGCCGATGTTGAACGCGTTTTTCACCCGCTCCTCGTAGGGAACCACTCCATTGACCAGGGCCCGGCCGCCGGTGGGGGTCAGGATGCCGGTGAGCATCTTTATGGTGGTGGATTTGCCGGCGCCGTTTTCCCCCACATAGCCCACAAACTCCCCGGCGCGGATATCGAAGGAGATGTCGTCCACAGCGCGGATGACGCTGGTTTTGTTGGAGAACAGGCTTTTTATGGAGCCGAGCAGGCCAGCGCGCCCCTCCGCCACCGTAAACTCGCGGCGAAGGCCCTGGCAGCTTATCAAAACATCATCGTTCATGTGCGCTCCAGGCCCTTGGCCAATATAATCGCCAGCGCTTCAGAATCCACGCTTATAGTCGGAAGCCGCGCTCTCCACGGAAGCGGCGTCAGTATCGAACTGGGTGGGCTGGGCCCCATCAGTGAAAACCTCGAATATCACATTCTCCCCCGAAGCCTTGGTAAGATTCCCGGTCTCCTCGTTGATCCTGGCGAAAACTACATCCGGAGGCGGGGGAAAATCGTTCACCGGCATTTCCGCAAAAACCTTCTTCATAAAATCCCTCCAGATGGGAATCGCCATCCGGGCGCCGGTCTCCCTCCTGCCGATAGGGGCAGGATCGTCCCGCCCAGTCCATACTCCCGTAACCACGTCTGGCGTATACCCCACAAACCATGCGTCGATGCAATCGTTTGTGGTGCCGGTCTTTCCCGCCAGAGGCCTGCCTCCGAGCATCGGTTTCAGGCTCCTGCCTGTGCCGTTTTGAACCACGCTCTTCATCATGTCCGCCACCTGAAAAGCCACGGCCGGGCTAAGGGACTCGTGCGGGGTGACATCCGCCTTGAAGATGACCTCGCCATCCCGGTTTTCGATGGACTTGATATAGATCGGCTCCATGCGGGTCCCCTGGTTGGCCAGGGTTCCATAGGCGAACACCAGCTCCTCCAGCGTCACCGTGGAGGAACCCAGCGCCAGGGAAAGGTTGGAGTCCAGGGGGCCGGAGAAGCCAAACTTGCGGGCGAACTCCGCCACGAAACTGGGTGATATCTTTTCCAGCAGCTTGATGGTGACGATATTCCTGGAGTGGGTGATGGCGGTGCGCAAGGTGGTGGGGCCATAGAACTTCTGTTCAAAATTCATAGGCTTCCATCCCTTGAACTCGGTGATAGCCCGGTTGAAGATTATGGGAGAGTCGATCACCACCGACGCGGGAGTGTATCCCTTGGTCAGGGCGGCGGTGTATATGATAGGCTTGAACGACGAACCCGGCTGGCGATATGCCTGCACCGCCCGGTTGAACTTATCGGTCTCCGCGTCATATCCGCCGATCATCGCCTTGACGTGCCCGGTTTTGGGGTCTATGGACATCAACGCCCCCTGCACGTCCGGCTTCTGGTATAGCTCCAGGGGCAATAGTGTCTGGCCCGGCTCCTCCCCCGGCAAGGGGTCCTCTTCCAGGATACGGACCTGGATGATATCTCCAGGCTTTAGAACGTCCGATGTTTTCCTGACTTTCTTCGCCCAGCGGGCGTCCACATCCGGGTTGAAGGGATGCGCCCAGCTCATGCTCTTTACCGAAATGGCGCCTTTCGTCTCGCCAAGATCCACCATCGCCATATCATTCTGGGCTTTCAGCGTCACTCCGGTGAGGATACGGCCTGGAGTATAAAATTCATGCGGCTCGTCAAACTCCGCCCGTTCCGGATTCAGCGCGGCGAAATCCGGCCTCCGGCCCTTCTCGATATCGACGTATCCTGCAGGTCCCCGATACCCCAGCCGCCG
>JAOUPQ010000331.1 GCA_029879765.1 Nitrospinota bacterium
AGGACAACCAGAAAAGCCGCATGTTCCTCGAAAAGGTCGCCGCCGATCTGGAATGTGTCTGCCTCAGCGTCACCACCGGCACCGCAGCCCTGGAAACCCTCAATGCCGGCGATGTGGATCTTGTCCTGCTGGATATCCTGATTCCTTCCATAAACGGCTACCAGATCCTGGAGATAATAAGAAAAGATAAAGTCCTTTGGGATTTGCCCGTGGTGGTGATAACCGGGATAGATTCCGTGGACAGCGCCGTGCGTTGCATGGAGCTGGGCGCCACGGATTATATTACCAAACCATACAATCCAGTTTTGCTGCGGGCCCGGCTGCGCTCCTTGCTGGAGAAGAGAGCGTATCGAGACCGGGAAAAGATATTCCAAAAGAGGATCGCGGAGCAGAATATCGCCCTGGCGGAAAGGGAAAGCTACTATCGCGGCGTGGTGGAGGATCAGACGGAGCTGATCTGCCGATTTGGCCGCAACCTGGACCTCACCTTTGTCAACGGGGCGTATTGCAAGTTTTTCGGAAATAGCGCCGAAAAGCTTATGGGCCAGCGGATTTTCGGGAGCAAGGACGACGGGCTTCGCAAGCTTCTGGAGGAAAAACTGGCCACCCTTACCAGGGACAATCCAGTGTTGGAGCTGGAGATACCCATCACCCGGATGGACGGAGAGGTCCGATGGCTCGAGTGGACCAGCCGCGCCTTGTATGGTTCGGAAGGCGCCTTGCTGGAATACCAGTCTGTGGCCAGGGATATCACCGAGCGCACATTGATCGAAAACGCCCTTCGAGCCAGGGAAAAAGATCTTGTCAAAGCCCAGACTCTTGCCAACCTGGGATATCTTCGGTGGAGCCCCACTTCGCAGGGGCAAGTATGGTCCGATCAGGTATACAAGATATTCGGTTACGTCCCCGGGGAAATTGACCCGTGTCACGCCAGTCTGTATGAAATGGTAGATCCGCAGGATCTGGTGAAAGTCCGTCCCGTATTCGATGGGGCGGGGTCGCTGGAAAGCGGGTTCGACCTGGAGTTCCGCGTGATCCGCAAGGATGGGGGCACCATATACGTGGTCCTAAACGGGGAAATTGTGAGGGATAAGGATGGGGTTGTTTCTCATCTGGATGGGGTTATACAGGACATTACCAAGCGCAAGCAGACAGAGCGCCAACTGACCATAGAAAAAGACAAGGCCCAGGCCGCCACGAAGATGAAGGATAAATTCATATCTCTCGTGTCCCACGATCTTCGCGCGCCTCTGGGGGCTGTGCAGGGACTTTTGGATATTATAGTGGAGAACACTCTTCCCAGGGAAAAGGAGCGGGATTTTATCAACAGGGCGGCCGACAACTGCAAAAAGCTGTTGAGAACCCTGGATAACCTCCTCAACCTCAATAACATCAGAAGCGGTGTCCTGACCCCGGAGCTGGAGAAGGTTCACGCCAGGGGCATGGTGGAGGCGTCGTGGGATAAACTCCGCCACCTGGCGGCGCAAAAGCAGATAGTTTTGAAAAATGAAATATCCTTGGATGGAAGGATAAACGCCGACCCGCACCTTGCCGAACAGGTCTTGTCCAATATATTGCATAACGCCATAAAGTTTTCCCACAAAGGAGGCGCCATTACCGTAAGCCTTCCCCCGGGGGAGCCGGACACCGTAACGGTGCGGGACGAAGGGGTGGGGATGGATGAGCAGATCAAAGGAAGGCTTTTTATCCACGAGTCCAATAGCAGCCTGCCCGGCACATCGGGGGAGCGAGGCACCGGCCTGGGATTGGCCCTGTCTCACGACATAGTAAAGGCCCACGGCGGCGTCATCGAAGTGGATTCGCGGCCCAACGAAGGAACCCTGTTCACCATCAAGTTCGCCAAAGTGACTCCCACTGTGCTGATAGTGGACGATGACGAGGATTTCCTCCTTTTAATGAGGAACGACCTGGAGGATCTGGATGTGAACATAAAGGAAGCCCTGGATGTGGGAAGGGCCATGGAGATCGCCATGAAGGAGACTGTGAGCCTTGTGATCACCGATCTGGATATGCCTGGCGAAAATGGGCTGGATCTGGTTTCCCGGCTGCGTAAGCAATCCAAACACCCGGAGGTTCCTGTTATTATGGTCTCTGTTAATTCAGACTATCAGACCAAAGTATTGGCCCTGAAGATGGGAGTGGACAGCTTTATCACCAAACCTGTGAAGAAAAAGGACTTGCTGGATGCTGTCAGAAGCAAGGTGGCCCTCCCTTGAGTCGCATGTAATCTGTTTTTCCTATGATTGATCAAAAAGGTAGAGCGCTGGTTATCGACGATGATGAAGATGAGCGCATCATCATGGATCAGCGGATTACCCGGTGCGGTTATGATGTAACCACCGCCCCCAGTGGTGAAAAAGGGCTGGATATGATCACCGCCCGCCCGGATATCGACGTGGTGTTTCTGGACCAGAACCTGCCAGGAGTCTCCGGCCTGGAAACCCTGGCCAGCATCATGCGGATGAATGTGGGAATCCATGTCATCATGATGACCGCCTACGCCACCGTCGCCGACGCTGTGAGCGCCATAAAAAAAGGGGCGTTCGATTATCTTGTAAAGCCAATAAAACAGGACCAGGTGGAATATGTGCTCGAGCGCGCCTTCAGGCTCATATCCCTGGAGAAGGAAAACCTGGAGCTGAAAAGACAGATTCAAAACAACTTCAGTTTCGGAGAGATAATCGGCCAC
>JAOUPQ010000093.1 GCA_029879765.1 Nitrospinota bacterium
CATCGACGCCACGCCGGACAGGGTGGCTATTTTAAAGTGCGTCAATCGGATGGAACTGAACATCGGGTCATTATACCACCTTACCATTGCAATAGCTTCATCGCCGAGGGGATGATATATTCTCAGGCATGAAAGCAGACTCATCACACCCGTATCAGATCGCAACTCCCGGGGAAGGCTCCTCCTCCGCCGGGGCGGGTTTCCAATGATCGCTCTGGCCCAGCGACACTGGCTCCCCCTCTTCGTGTTCGTCGTCTTGGCCACGGCGCTGGCCACTTATCGGGATTACGGGATATCGTGGGACGAATACGTACAGTCTGAATATGGCCAGCTGGCCCTGAGCTATTATTCCTCCGGCGGAGAGGACAAAAGCTGTCTTGAGTTCCGAAACCTGAGGTTCTACGGGCCGGTGTTTGAAATGGCGGCGGCGGCGCTGCATTCGGAAACCGGAATGGACAGGTTTTTCGCCCGTCATCTCCTCTCCGCCTTGATGGGTGTCCTGACGCTGGTGGGCGTGGCGGTATACGCCGGCATGGCCGGGGGCCGGGTGATGTCTTTCGCGGCCACTCTTTGCCTGTTGATGACGCCGGTTTTTTATGGCCATTGGTACATCAACTCCAAGGATATCCCCTTCGCCGCCCTGTTTGTCTGGTCCATGGTCTTCACCGCCCGCCTGCTCGGCTCCGGGGGCGCCACATGGAAAAACAGCTTGTCCGCGGGGCTTGCCATGGGCCTCACCGCCGCCATCCGCCCCACCGGAGTGGCGCTGTTGCTGGGCATGCTGGCCGTGGGGGTGGGCTACAGGATCGTTGCCGCATTCCTCCCCTCGGGCCACAAACGCCCCCTAATGCCTCTTCTGTTGATGGCGTTTTTTCAGGCGCTGCTGACAGTGGTGATCATGACCCTGCTGTGGCCCCTGGCCCATACCGGGCTGGCAAACCTTATGGCCGGGATCGGCGAGGGAATGAAGTTTTCCATCGCGTACCCCACTCTTTTCGCCGGACATGTGATCCTCAGCGACCGCCTCCCCTCGCTTTATGTCCTGGAATATATCGTCATCACCACCCCCGTGTTCGCCCTGGCGATGATGGTTGGCGCCATGGGAGCAGGCGCCCTGGAGATATGGGAAAAACCGGGATCAGACCGATCCACCTGCCTCTTCCTGCTTTTCGCATGGTTCTTCGCGCCCATTCTCTTCTTCATGTTCTTCGGGGCCAATATCTATGACAGGTTGCGCCATTTCCTGTTCGTGTTGCCGGCGGTGGCTATTTTCGCCGGGCTGGCCGCCCAACGGCTGGCCGGTCTTCTGGCGGGACGCAGGGCCATGGCGGCCATTTTTGCCATGGCGATCCTTTTCTGCCTTCCGTTGCCGGAGATGATCCGGCTGCATCCATATCAATACGCTTATTTCAACTTCCTGGTGGGAGGGGTGAAAGGGGCTTCGGGAAGATATGAAACCGAGTACTGGTCCACCAGCAACAGGGAGGCCATGGAATACATAAACGCGCAATCGGGCGGGAAGAAGGTCCGGGTGCTGGCGGCGGCCAACGATTTCAACAAAATCAGCGTCACATGGTACGCGGCGCCGAACGTGGAAGTGCAAACCATACAGGAGAAATTTGGCGACAAACCAGACCTGTCCAAGGCAGCGGGACCCGATGGGCTGCCAGAAGGATTCGACTATTACCTGGCCACATACCGGTTCGGGATGTCCCGCGCCTTCCCCCAGGCGCCAGTGGAATTTGCCGTGGAAAGAAGCGGCGCCGTTTTCGCTGTGGTGAAGGGGCGCCTGCGCTAGAATCCGCCTACCACACCACCGGCCCCTTGCCCAGGCGAATAACTTCCGGCACGCCGCCGGTGGCGTCCACCACCGTGGAAGGATCCCCCAAAAGCGGCCCCACAGATATAGCCATTTCTATCCTGGAGGAGAATTCCTCGGGGAGCATGGCCGGATCGGTCAAAGGCTCCCCCCCCGCCAGGTTCACGGAGGAGGTGAGTATGGGCCGCCCCAATTGCTCCACCAGCAGCTGGCACACCCGGTCGTCCGGAATGCGCACCCCCACGGTGTTGCGCTTTCCCAGCATCTTTTTCGGGATGTTGGTCTTCCTCGCCTCCAGGATGAAGGTGTATGGCCCCGGCAGGACCTTGCTCATAAGACGGAAGGCCCAGTTGGGGACGAAGGCGAATTCGCTGATCTGGGCCACGCTCATGCAGATGAAGGAGAATGGCTTGTTGGCGTCGCGCTTTTTTATCTCGGCTATGCGCCGGATAGCGTCGGACATGAATATATCGCACCCGATCCCGTACACCGTGTCGGTGGGGTATACGATGATCCCCCCTCTTTTCAGCGAATCCACCGCCGGGGTCAAGGGTTTGTAGCTTATCCTGTCCGGATCCACATGTATTGTTTCCATTGAGGCATTATCGCCGCAAAGCCCGATATCCGCAAGGAATAGGAAAGATGGAAACAACCTATTTTTTCCTTTTATTCCGCCGTTACCTATGGCATCATTTTTAATTTCCAAAAATTCAATAACCATTGCTGACATGAATCCGTTTTTATGTGGTTTCATGCGCTTTTTGGAGTTCCCCGATGGGTAACGGATACAAGATGGCGGTCCTCATCAAGCAGGTTCCGGACACCTCCAGCGCAGCGGGGGTGAATCCGGACGGCACCGTGGATCGCGCCCGGGCCAAAAGGATGATCAACCCCTTCGATAAATTCGCCTTGCAAAAGGCCATAGAGACCAGGGCCGCCCACGGAGGAGAGATCAACGTGATCTCCATGGGCCCGCCACCGGCCCTGGAAGTGCTGGTGGAGGCGCTGGAATACGGCGCCGACTATGGCTATCTGCTCTCCGACCGCCGCCTGGCCGCGTCGGACACCCTGGCCACCGCCTTTGCCCTATACAAGGCCATCACCTATCTTAAGGATGTGGATATAGTCTTCACAGGGCTGCAGACCACCGATGGCGACACCGCCCAGACCGGGCCACAGATCGCCGAGCGGCTGGATGTGGCCCAGATCACATACTGCGAGACCATGGAAATCGTCAACGGGCGCATCCAGGCCTCCCGCATTATTGACGGAGGAATCCAGAAGCTGGAGACCGCCCCCCCGGCGCTGATCACCATCGCCAATTCCGCCAGCCGCCTGGAGCACAAGAAATTCGCCAACGTCCACATGGTCAAAAAGCTTTCCCGGGACAAGGCGGAAATGGAGAGAAGAATAAAGACCATCACCCTGGATGATATCGGCGCCGAGCCGGAGAGGGTGGGCCTGCTGGGCAGCCCCACCGTGGTCGGCAAGACATGGAAGCTGGGGGAGAAGGGTGGCTCGTGCCAGCTGTTCAAGGGGGACAAGCCCTCCCACGAGGTGGAACTGCTGGTGGGCGCCATAAAATCTGACGGCAAGGGAGTGGAGGAGTTTGTGGCATGAGCCAGTATGAAGATATTGTCGTTATAGCCGACCAGATACAAAACGACCTGCGCCCCATCACTTTCGAGCTTCTTGGCGCGGCCCAGACCCTGGCCGCCAAGCTGAATGTGAAGGTGCGGGCCATAGTGATGGGCCACAACCTGGGGAGCATCCCCCAGGAGCTTATCCATAACGGGGCAGACTCCGTGTATGTGGTGGATCAGCCGGAACTGGCCGAATACACCACCCTCACATATCGCAGGGCCGCCATCTCTGTCATCGAGTCATTCCCTCGCCCCCCGCATATCGCCATCTGCGGCGCCACCACCCTGGGCCGGGACCTGGCCCCCAGAATCGCCTCGCATTTCGAGACCGGCCTGACGGCGGATTGCACCGAACTGGATATCGGGGATTACGAGCATAAAGGGAGGGCCGACCCCTCCAAGATGGGGACTTATAACAACTGCCTGTACGCCATCCGCCCCAGCTTCGGCGAAAGCCTGAAGGCGCGGATTTTGGGTCCATGGAAAAACCCCCAGATGGCCACCGCCAGGACAGGCGCCCTGATCCCCTTCCCCACGGACACCACCCGGACCGGGGACATCATCCCCATCAAGGTCAAGTTCGAGGATTCCGATTTCCGGGTGAAGGTGATCGAAACTGTGCGGGAAGTCTCCGACGCCCTGGACCTGATCCGGGCCAAGGTGATCGTCAGCGGTGGGTTCGGCCTGGGCGGGGCGGAAGGATTCGAAGTGGTCAAGGATCTGGCCTCGGCGTTCAAGGAGTCGGCGGTGGGGTCATCGCGCAAGGCGGTGGATTCCGGATGGATCCCCTACTCCCACCAGGTGGGACAGACGGGAAAGACAGTTCGGCCCGTGCTGTATATCGCCCTGGGCATCTCCGGCGCCATCCAGCATCGGGTGGGGATGAGCAACAGCGGCACGATCATAGCCGTGAACAAAGACGAGAAGGCGCCTATCTTCCAGTTTGCCCACTACGGCATAGTGGGCGACCTTTATGAGATAGCGCCCCTGCTCAAAGAGCAGTTCAAAAAAACCATGGCTTCCTGACGGGAGAAGAAGATAGTGAGCGACCGAATAGAATATGATGTGACTCTGGTGGGCGCCGGCCCCGCCAACATGGCCCTGGCATACCGTCTGGTCCAGCTGACGGACAGGCCTATCAGGATCGCGGTTCTGGAGAAGGCCAAGGAGATCGGGGGCCACCTGCTCTCCGGGGCCGTTTCCAACCCCAGGGTGATAGAGAAACTGTTCCCCATGTGGAAGAGCGACGGGTTCCCCCACAAGGGGATATGCTCGGAGAGCTATGTGAGCATCCTGGGCCCCCGCCGGTGGGAGAATGTCCCTTCCCTTCTCACCCCCCCCTATTTTAAAAAGGAAGGCTACGCCATCCTGAATATCTCCGATATGTGCGCCTATATCGCCGCCAAAATCACCGCCGAAGCCGCCCAAAAGGATGGCGTTGTGGTGGACTTCTATCCCGGCTTTCCCGCCCAGCGGATCGTGTTTGATGGCGACCGGGTGGCGGGGGTGAAAGTGGACGATACCGGCGACGAGAACGCCGACACCCTGTACTCCAAAGTCACCGTATTCGGCGACAAGGGCTTTGTCAGCCGCGATCTTATCGCCAAATATAACCTGCGCAAGAATCCACAGGTGTGGAGCGTGGGGGTGAAGGAAGTCTGGGAGACCCCTCAAAGTCATGAGGGAAAAGTGTGGCACACCATGGGATACCCCATGGCGCCGGGGCATCTGGGGGGCGGTTTTGTCTATGGACAGACCAACAACCAGCTGGTCATCGGCATGGTGATGGGGCTGGATTTTGTGAATCCGAACCTTCGCCCGCCCCAGATTTTGCAGGATCTGAAAAAACATCCTTTTATCCAGGAGATGCTGCGCGGGGCCAAACTGGTCAAATACGGCGCTTCGGTGTTGCCGGAGGGGGGATTTTATTCCCTGCCGGAGAAATTCGCCGTGGATGGCGCCATGCTGGTGGGCGATGCCCTGGGGACCCTGGATGTGAAGCGCTTCTCCGGCGTGGACAAGGCGATGGAGAGCGGATACCAGGCGGCGGAGACTATCTGGGAAGCGCACAAGAAAGAGGATTTTTCCGCCTCCGGCTTGGCCAGTTACCAGGCGCGGATTATGAACGGATGGGTGGGCAAGGAGCTTTCCGATTCCCGCTATTTCCGCAAGGCGTTCAACGACCACCCCAAACTTCTGGATATATTCATTCCCCGGCTGGCCGCCGCTGTGGACTCCGGCAAGAGCGTGGTCTACGCCGGGATCCAGGCCGGGATGGCCGATCCTTTCGGCTCCCTGGGGCTTTTGAGCGCCAGAAAAAAGATTGAAAATCCCTCCGATATCGGCCCGGCCGTGTATAAGGAGGACAGGACCCATATCGGCAAAGACTACGCCGACAACCGGAAGATTTCCGAGGGTTACGCCGAAAACACCATATACACCACGGCGGACGTGGTGTTCTACGCCCACACCCACTATGGCGAGGAGAACCGCCATATCGAGGAATTCGACGCCGCAGTCTGCAAAGAATGCATCGCCACATTTGACGCCTCGAAGAAGGACACTCCCTGCGTGGGAGACTGCACCGCCGAAGTGCACCAGACCCTGGAGAAGGATGGGACAAGGATCCACGCCATGGCTTTGGAAAACTGCGTCCAGTGCACCACCTGCGAGATCGTCTGCCCCAGAACCAACATCAGGGTCCGGGCGGCGCTGCGGGGGTATGGCCCCGATTTTTCCGGGATGTGATTTTGGCGGGAGAGCCGCGTTACCCCTGAGCCTCGGTTTTTCGGCGCCAGGTATAGAACCCGCTCCTCCGTCTTCGCATTTCAATGCGGTTTGGTTCCTGGGCGTTTTGATGTAAAATAGCTGACTTGGCTTTCGGGGCTCCAGGAGATACCGGGGCTCTTATATCTACGATTTCGACGAGGTTGTGGTGATAGACCTGCACATGCACACGTTTTTGTCCGACGGGGTCCTGGTTCCCTCGGAGTTGACGCGCAGGGCCGCCATGAAAGGCTATCGGGCCATGGCTATCACCGACCATGTGGACATGGCCAACGCGGAGGAGGTCATCGGCCAGATTGTCCGGTTCTGCTCCACCTATACCGGGCCGGTGAAGGTCATCCCCGGGGCGGAGATCACCCATGTGCCGCCCCAGATGTATTCGGAAGTGGCGCGGATATGCCGGAAGGCCGGCGCCAGGGCTTTGGTGGCCCATGGAGAGACGATAGTGGAGCCGGTGGAGCCGGGGACCAACCGCGCCGCCATAGAGGCGGGAGTGGACGTGCTGGCCCATCCGGGGCTGATCAGCGAAGAGGACGCCCGGATGGCGGCGAAGCTGGGTGTGGCGCTGGAGATCAGCGGCCGGGGGGGGCACAGCCTGGCCAATGGCCACGTGGCCGCCATGGCCAGAAAGACGGGAGCGCGGCTGGTGTTCGATACAGACACCCACGCGCCCCATGACCTGATGGATTTGGAAACGGCTAGAAAGGTGGCCAAAGGCGCCGGGATGGCCGAAGCAGAGATAGACTCAATGTTCCAGTTCGCCAATGAACTGGTGGAAAAATGGATTGAAGGATAAAAGAAAATGGCTCGGTATGACCGGATAGCGAAGAAAAAATCGGAAAGGGACAGGCTGCTGGGAGACCCCTCCAGCCAATCCATGGAGTGGCTGGATAAGCATGGCCTGCAGATCGGCGTTTTGGCCGCGGTCTTGTTTGTGACGGCGTTGGTCCTGCTGGGATTGGGCTATTACAAGAGGGTCACCCTGGAAGACGCGCAAAACAAACTGTATACCGCCGCCACCCAGGAGCGCATGGCCGCCGCCGGGGCCGCCCCCGTCAAGTCGGCCATCGACGAATACGAAAGCTTGATCGCCACCGCCAGCGACAATAATATCGAGACCCAGGCCCGGCTTTTGGTGGCGGGGCTTTATATGGAAAATGGTGATCCGGTCAAGGCGGCGGAGCATTATTCCCAGGCGGCCAAGTCCGCCGGCCCGGGAACCATGTTCGGGGAGTTTTCCCAGGCGGGCCTGGCCCTGGCCCTGGCGGCCCAGGGAAAGTCGGAGGAGGCCCAGAGCAAGCTTCTGGACCTGTCTAAAAATGCGATATTCTACCCCAAGTCCGAGGCGCTGATGGAGCTGGCCTTCGTCCAGGCCGAGGCGGGCAAGAACGAACAGGCCGGGGCGACCCTGGCCGGCTTGAAAGACAACTCGGCGGGCGCCATCCCCACCGCTCCTGTGGAGGACACCATCGGCCGGATGAAACGGGGTGAAATATCCAGCGGGCTCAAGCGGCTGTATGAAGAGATGGAAAAGGCCCAAAAACGACGGGAGCAGGAAGCCCTGGAAAAGGCGCTGGCCGCCCCGCCTCCATCGGATAGCTCGGCCTTGCCCGTGGCGCCGGGGGCCGTCCACGGCGGGGGAGCGTCCAACCCGCAATAAGCGGCCAATAACCTGAAAGGGCCAGTCCATGCATTGGTTTGACACATTAGCGGCTGTGATCATCGCATACATGGCGATTATGGGTGTCTGGCGAGGTTTTTTGCGAGAGATATTCCCCGCTTTATCCATCGTCGGTGGTGGCCTCTGCGCCGCTGTTTCCCAGAAGAGGGTCTCCTCGTTGATGGACGGATTCGTGGAAGAGGGGCTGGGCCGGGAGATCGCCGCATACGTGATCATGTTCATCCTGGTGTGGAGCGCCGTGTCCCTGGTGGGCTATGGAATCCGACGGCTGTCGGACCGGTTCGAATCCGCCACTACATTAAATCGCGCCGCCGGGTTTGGCATGGGCACGGCCAAGGGAGCCCTGGCCATGGCCATATTCGCCGTGGTCCTGGCGGTGGCGCCGACCATGCGCAAGGATGTGGCGAAGAAAAGTTTCACCGGCCCCGTGTTCATCTATCTGGGCGATTTCACCCTGGAGCTGCTTTCCCCAGGGCTCGCCGCCAGGCTCAACAGCTCTGGAGACAAGGGGATTATCGAAAGGGCCCGGTTGTTGAAGGAAACGGCAGGGGCGCTGGACCCGACAAATATCGGCAAAGGCGCCGAGCCGGACAAGCCCGAAGACAAAAAATGATATAGCGCCGGATCAACGTCATGACGGCGGCGGGGCCATGGAATTCCTTTCGCTCCCGGCCCCTCATGGCCGCACCCGAAACCTGAATAATACGCAACCTGCAAGGAGAGAGCATGTTCAAGACGGTCGAATGGAGAGGCGACGCCGTGCGCCTGATAGACCAGGGGAAGCTGCCCCTGGAGGAGGAATATCCGGAGTTCACCACCTATGAGCAGGTGGCCTCCGCCATCAAGCGAATGGTGGTGCGTGGCGCCCCGGCCATTGGGGTGACGGCGGCCATGGGGGCGGCCCTGGCGGCGAAAAATATAAAGACCGACGACAAAGACGTGTTCCTGACCGAGTTCAACCTGGCTTTGAAAACCCTGGCGGAAACCCGCCCCACGGCGGTGAACCTCTTCTGGGCCATAGAGCGGATGCGGGGCGTGGCGGCCGCCCACAGCGCCGGGAGCATCGCCGCTATCCGGCAAAAGCTGGAGGAGGAAGCGCTGGCCATCTATGAGCAGGATCTGGCCATCAACAAGACCATGGGAGAAAACGGCGCCCTGCTTTTCGACGATGGCGACACCGCCCTGACCCATTGCAACGCCGGCGCCCTGGCCACGGCGGGGGGATATGGCACGGCCCTGGGGGTGATAAAAGCTGTCCACCTCTCCGGCAAGAAGATATCGGTGTTCGCCGATGAGACCCGGCCATGGCTGCAAGGCGCCCGCCTGACCACCTGGGAGATGATGAAGGAGGGAATCCCTGTCACGCTGATTTCGGACAACATGTCGGGCCACTGCATGAAAAAAGGGATGATCACCAAGGTGATCGTGGGGGCGGACCGTATCGCCGCCAATGGGGACGCGGCCAACAAGATCGGCACATACACCGTGGCGGTGCTGGCCAGACGCCACAACATCCCGTTCTTCGTCGCGGCGCCGATGAGCACCATAGATTTCAACGTCACCACCGGCGAGGATATCCCCATCGAAGAGCGCAACCCCAACGAGGTGACTCACATCATGGGGCATCAGCAGATCGCCCCGGATGGTGTGAATGTGTTCAACCCCGCCTTCGATGTGACGCCGAATGAGCTGGTGACCGCCATCATTACGGAAAAAGGAGTGGCCTATCCTCCCTTCACCGAGACTTTGAAGAAAATGAAGGGATAGGGCTCCAGCCGGTTAATCTATACCAGTTGGCAGGTTTGCGCCCGATGAACGCCTGTCTGTAGACCAGGGTTCCCCCCCTCCCTCTCCGGAATGGCCGTTCTGCAGAGGAATGTAATGTTTATAACCTGGCTGCCTATATGTCCCGCTGTTTCATAACGTAACATAGTATCTGCCTGTTGCACCCAGTCTTGCCCGTCGGTGGTCTGGTATCTTTTTGGATTCATTGTAAAAAACGAGTTCGCCCAATCCTGCCGGTTTGGCTGGCACAAAAAACAACACAAATCTTCGCTGTATCTATGTGTTCCATGTGTAAATCAAGCTGCTATTCGCGGTGCAATAATTGTTGACCATAACCCTTTATAATTGCTATCATTTACGCGGATTTCGTTCCATTTATTATAGCGGGATGAGGTTCCTCCGGGATGCATGATTGGGTGTATATTTT
>JAOUPQ010000332.1 GCA_029879765.1 Nitrospinota bacterium
CGCTTTCACTGTCCCCTCCGGCCAGCGATCCGTCAAGGATTCGCTTGAACACTTGAAACGCCACTCTTTTGTTGTCTGCTCCCCGGTGGGGGGGGTAACATGGCGATTAAAGCGATTCCCCGGCCACGCCATGCCAGGGAATGCGACAGAGCCCATGCATGGAGTGAATGTATGAAAATATTATCCGCCGTCCTTCCCGCGACAGGAGCGCTAATCATGACAACCCTGCTATGCGGCGCCTCCCCTTCCCACGCCGAAGACACAAACAGCGGAAGGGTGGAATTCCATATCACCGTGGATGCTCCGGCCAAGGCCACTTCGGTCCGCCTTTGGGCTCCATATCCTCAATCGGATGAATATCAGGATATCGGCCAGGTGAAGGTGGAAGGGAACTTCACCGTGAAACAAATCACCACCGACAAAGCCTCCGGATCCCGCGCCCTGTATTTGGAATGGATCGGCCACCAGGATGGGCAACGGTTCGTGAAGATGGAATTTGACGCCACATCCAGGGAACGAATGGCGCCGTTAAACCAGGCGCCCGCCGCCACCGAGCCCCCGATCCCTCCGGAGGTCATGGAGCACACCAGGGCCACCCCCCTGCTGCCTGTGGATGGAGAAATCGGCGCCGTGGCCAAGGCGGCGGTGATCGGCAAGGAGACTGTCGCCGAAAAACACGAAGCCATATACAACTGGGTGGTGCAGAACACATTCCGCGATCCGGACGTGCAAGGATGTGGCGTGGGCGCGGTGGAAGTGACCCTGGCCAGGCGGGGCGGAAAATGCGTGGATATCAGCACGGTGTATGTGGCCCTGGCCAGGGCGGCAGGTGTCCCCGCCAGGGAGGTCTTCGGCCTGCGGCTGGGCAAGGGAAAGGGCGCCAACGATATCACCGGCGGCCACCATTGCTGGGCGGAATACTATCAGCCGGGGGCGGGATGGACGCAAACCGACCCGGCGGATGTGCGCAAGGCGATGTTGGGAAAGATGATGACCCCGGAGCAGGAAGCGAAGGTGCGCGAATATTACCGGAGCGCCGTGGGCCCCAACAGGATAGTATTGAGCAAGACCGGCCGCGGCATCATGCTCAATCCACCCCAGAATGGAGACCTGCTAAACTATTTCATGTACCCCTATGCGGAGATAGACGGAGCGCCGGTGGAATGGCTGGCGGCGCAAAAGGAGCTGAAGTATAAGATAACGTTCATCAAGGAGTGATCCCGCGCCGATGCGCGGCGTATCCTGCGGCCTCTTCCCGGTTTTGTGGCTTGAGGGTGTTCAATCCTTTTCCACGGGCAGATCCGCGTTTTTCCATTCGGGGAATCCGTCCTCCATCCGCCGCGCGTTCACTCCATGCTTGCGCAGTTCCTCCACCGCCTCGAAAGCCAGCACGCAGTATGGCCCCCTGCAATAGGCGATCACCTCTTTCTGCTTTTTAAGATACTTGAGCCGCTTCCCCAGGTCCTTGAGCGTCACGTTGATGGCGCCGGGCACATGCCCGCTGGTGAATTCCTCCGGAGGCCGCACATCAAGAACCGTCACCAGCCCAAGCTTGGCCCTTTCCCAAAGCTCCTGGGCGGGCACCGGCTCCAGATTATCCTTCACCCTGAAATAGGAATCGAGAATCAGCTTGACCTCCGCCAGGTTCCGCTCCGCCACGGCCCGCAGAGCCACCACCAGATCCACCGCCATTTGGTTGTCCAGGGAGTAATAAACATGCAGCCCCTCCTTGCGGGCGCGCACCAGCCCCACCGCCTTTAGCTGCTGAAGATGCTGGGAAACGTTGGCCACGGAAAGCCCCGTCAGCCGCGCCAGGGTCTCCACATTCCTCTCCCCCTGGGCAAGAAATTCCAGTATCTCCAGCCGGTTGGCCGAGGCCATGGCCTTGGCCACGCGGGCCAGCTGCTCGAAAAGCAAATGCTTTGAATTCACGCCGGACATCAAAATAAATCCTTCAGGTTTTCTCGAAAGTGGTCAGATGGAATAATTGACACATACGATATTTCCTTTTCCCGTCCCGGTCAACGTTCAATACAAAGCTACCAGGTATGATTATTCTAATCACCGTTCAGGCATCGCACCCGGATAGTATCCACCGCCAAGGAATCTCCACCATGGAAACGGATCCGCGTCTCCAGTTTCTCCACCGGGGATGGTGTGGCAAACTCCAGGGCCACCTCCGTCCAACCCACCGTGGCGGACAGTTCCGAGCCGTCTATCGTCCTGGCCACCAGCACTTTTTTCCCCTCATCGGTCGCCACATCGATGGTGACCAAAGGATCGCTGGAGGGGCTGTCGCTTTTCATTCGGAAAATAGCCGAGGCCAAGGCGCACTCGTGCCTTATGTATGGACCAAACACCAGGGCCCCTGCCCCCTGCGGGGGATCGCCCGTGGTCCGCACAATGCCCGCCAGGGAGGAATCGTCTTTCTCCTCGCCGCCGATCTCCTTGGGCATGGCGAAAGCGGGGAAGGTCCACTCCTCCGGCGCCGTGTAACTCTGGTCCTCCACGGAGTAATGGGCCACCGCATGGGCTATCTCCTCGGCCAGAAGCCGGGCTCCATCCATGTTGGCGTGGAATCCGTCATCGATGAAGAACCTCCAGTTTCGCGGGTTGGCGCCCCGCATCGGCGCCGGATGGATGAACATCGCCCTGCCCTGCAGCCGGGCGAAAACCGCGGCGTTGAAT
>JAOUPQ010000333.1 GCA_029879765.1 Nitrospinota bacterium
GCTTGGCCACGAATCGGAAATGTTCCAGATCAATCTGCCGACACGATGCGTCAGGGCGGACACATTCCCCATAGGAATCGATTTCCAGAAATACTCCAAAGCCGCGGAGCTTCCGGAAGTGAAAAGTGAAATCGAATCATTTCGACAGGGGCTGGAGGGGATGAAGGTTGTCCTCTCTGTGGATCGCCTGGATTACACAAAGGGAATTCCCCAGCGGCTCAAAGCGATCGAGCTTTTTCTGGATCGGAATCCACAATGGCATGAGAAAGTGGTTAACATCATCATCGCCGCCCCCTCCCGCGACAAGGTGAAGCAATACCGCCGCCTCAAAAAAGAGGTGGACGAGTTGGTGGGGCGCATCAATGGCAGGTTCGGCAACATCGGATGGAGCCCTGTGCAGTATCTGTATCGCACCTTTCCTTTCTGCGGAATGTCCGCCCTGTACGCCCTGGCGGACGTGGCCCTGGTCACCCCATTGCGCGACGGGATGAACCTGGTGGCCAAGGAGTATGTGGCCGCGAAAAACGACCTGGACGGGGTGCTGGTGCTAAGCGAGATGACTGGCGCCTCGGGGGAACTGGGCGAGGCGGTGATGATCAACCCCAACGACATAGACCAGATGGCCACGGCCATCGCGAAGGCGCTGGAGATGCCCGGGGATGAAAAAGCGTTCCGAATGGAGGCGATGCGACGGAGAGTGGGCCGACATGACTCCGCCCGATGGGGGGAGGAATTTATCGGAAAGCTGATCTCCACCAGGAACAACCAGCTTATGAAGTCCGCCAAAATCCCCAATTCCTCCGAAAGAGCGATGATACTGGAGAGTTTCAAATCCAATTCGCCACGGTTGATCTTGCTTGATTACGATGGAACCCTGGTCCGGTTCCACAAGACTCCATCCGACGCAAGACCCTCCGCGGAACTTACGAACCTGCTCGCTTCCCTGGCGGCGATGAGCAACACCAAAGTGGTCATTATCTCCGGCAGAAACGGCCCCACCCTGGACGAATGGTTTTCCGATACGGGGGTGGACCTGATCTGCGAGCATGGCGTGGCCATGAAGGAAGAAGAGGAGTGGAAAATCCTGGAGAAAGTGGACGACTCGTGGAAGGGGGATGTCCGCCAGGTGCTGGATCTGTTTTGCGACCGCACTCCCGGCGCCTTCGTGGAGGAGAAGGAGCATTCCCTGGTGTGGCATTATCGCAACGCCCATCCGGAGTTCGGCGCCGCCCGCGCCAACGAGCTTCGGGACACATTAAAGTCCCTTACCTCCAATCTGGACCTGCAGGCGCAGAAGGGACATAAAGTGATCGATGTGCGCAACTCCTCCGTGAACAAGGGACGGGCCATGAAGAACTTCACTTCAGAGCGCAACTGGGGATTCATCATGGCCGCGGGCGACGATTGGACAGACGAGGATATGTTCAAATCTTTGCCCGACGGCGCCTTCTCATTCAAGGTCGGCCTTGCCTCCACCGCCGCCATGTTCAACCTGGAGAATCCGGACGACGTGGTTTCCCTGCTCAAGGAGATCGCCACCCTGGCCGAGGAAATCGAAACCGCCTGACCGGAAGCCTGTTAGGCCTGCGCCCGGCTATACCGTCCTGCGCTCCTTGCTCCCGCCAGCCTCTATCTCCTGCTTCAGCCCTTCAAAGCCCTGGCGGCCCATCATGGCGTAGGCGTACTTCTTGCCGAACTCCACTCCTGGCTGGTCGAAGGCGTCCACTCGATACAGCCCCCCGGCAAACGCCGTGGCCACCTCCAGCATATAGAAAAGCTGGCCCAGGGAATGGGCGTCCACCCTCGGCAGCCGGATGGTCATGTTGGGGCGCTGGTTCTGGGTCAGGGCATATTCGGTGCCATCCTTTTCCACAGCCAGCAGCTGGTTCATGGTGGCGCCCCCCAGATACGCCAGGGAGGGCACATCGCCAAACACGGGAGGGATGGCGATATTGGATTCAAACTTCTCGGTTTCCAGAAAGCAGACCAGCTTGTCGTGGGGCCCTTCCACATACAGCTGGACCTGGGAATGCTGATCCGTGGCCCCCAGCGCCTTTATCGGGGTCTGCCCGGCGTAGATCGGGTTACCATCGAAATCCTGTTTCTTCCCCAGAGACTCGGCCCACAACTGGCGAAACCAGTCCGCCACATCCTTGAGCCGGTGGGAGTATGGCATCATCACCGTCATCTTTTTCCCTTTGGATGTGTCCATCAGGTAATGGATGGCGGCGAAAAGATAGGCCGGGTTCTCCTTCAAGGAGGCGCTCTTGCAACGGGCGTCCATAGCCGCGGCGCCGTCGAGCATTGCGACGATATCCAGCCCGGCGGCGGCGGCGGGGAGCATGCAGACCGGAGTCAGCGCCGTGAACCTTCCCCCCACCCCCAGAGGAACCTCGAAAGTCTTGAGCCGGTATTTGTCCGCGATGTCGCGCAATATGCCGCTTTTCGGATCAGTGGTGGCGATGACATGTTTTTTCCAGTCCTTCCCCATCCTGGCTTTCAGCAGGTCATATACGATCATGAACTGGCTCATGGTCTCGGCGGTGGATCCGCTTTTGGAAACCACGTTGAACACGGTGTCCTTCAGCGACAAAGTTTCCAGCAAGGCGGAAAACTCATCCGGATCGATATTGTCCGCCACATACAGCCTGGCGCCGTTGCGCTTTTTG
>JAOUPQ010000094.1 GCA_029879765.1 Nitrospinota bacterium
TGGCCCTGGCGGAGCTGGACAATGTCGTCTGGCTGCGCACCCCCGATGGGAAAGCGCCCACCGTGCCGCCGTGGCGGCTGCGGTTCCAGACGGCGGACAAGCACCACTACGAGGCGGATATACGGTTCAAAAAAGTTACAGGCGGCTCCAATTCCGCCAAGTGGATGGAGCTTGGCATTGATGGCGTGGGAGGGCCGGAGACCAGGGTGTTTCGCTGGGAGCTGCCGATAAAATATCCTAAAGAGATCGAAGAGGAGCGGAAGAGGTGAGCAAGGTTATACATGTGGTGGTTATATGCCTGGCGCTGGCCCTGGCCGCGTGCGAGCCGGAGCCGCCGATGGAAGCGCCACCGAAGCCCAAGCCCGCTCCCGCGCCCAAATTCCAGCTGGATGGTTTGGACGGCAAGCCTGTGGCGCTGGGTGATTATGCGGGCAAGCCGCTGATAGTCAACTTCTGGGCCACGTGGTGCGCGCCATGCATCAAGGAGATGCCGGTGCTGGAGAACTTCTATCACCTGAAAAAGGGGGAAGGGCTGGAGCTTCTGATGGTCAACGTCAAGGAGTCCAGAAGCGTGGTGGAGAAGTTCATGCGGCAGAACAACTTCAGCCTGGATGTGGCCCTGGACGAGGATGGGAAGGCCACCGACGAGTTCCAGGTGTTCGGGCTCCCCTGCACCTATTTTATCGACAAGAACGGGGTGATACAGAACCGGCACATGGGGAGCATCACAAAGGAGATTCTCTACGCCGGGTATGGGGATATCACCGGCAAGTGAGGCCGTCGTCGGGGGCCGGGAAAAACAACTCTCTATACTTCACGGCGCCGGCAGTTCAATAATCACCGTGGCGCCGTTTCCCGGCTCGCTTTCGATGGTTATCGATCCTTCATGGTTGTCCACGATATTGCGCACTATGGACAGCCCCAGCCCGGTCCCATCTTTCCTGGTGGTGAAAAAGGGATCGAAAATATATTTCAGGTTCTCTTCGGGGATCCCGTACCCATGGTCACGGATCATGATCCGGGCCCTGTCCGACGACGGGAACTTGACCGTCTCCACACTCACCATGACCTCCGAATTTTCCGGGGAGGCCTGGGTGGAGTTGAGCAATATGTTAATCAGCGCCTGGGTGATTTTGGTCTTGTCCAGCAGCGCCATGGGAACATGCCCGTTGAAATCGGTCTTGATGGTCACTCCCCTTTCCCTGCTCTGGGGCTCCACGGTGGAGATTGCGCTTTGGATCACCTTGGCCAGGTCGCAGATCTGAAGGTCCAGCTTGATGGGCTTGGCGTAATCGAGAAGCTCGCTGACTATTTTCTCCAGGTGGAACACCTCCTCCTGGGCGATCTCGAAATGCTCCACATCCACCCCTTTGGGGTTCAGCCTTTTCTTCAGGATGGAAAGGTTCATCTTCACCGACGACAGCGGGTTGCGGATTTCGTGGGCGATGCCGGTGGCCAGGCGCCCCAGGGAGGCCAGCCGCTCTTCGTCCTTGAGCTTGCGCTCCAGCCTGGTCATCTCGGTGATGTCGCGGATTATCCCCATGACCCCCACGATATTCCCGTCCTCCTCCAGGGGGGAGGACTTGACCACCACCTTGTGGGCCTGTCCCTTCTTGTCCACGATCTCCATTTCATAGGTCTGGTGGATCCCCATGATGGAGCGGCGGGTTTCGCGCTTGCCGATCCTCTGGGTATTGAGGATGCTCAGCAGAGGCTGCCCCACCAGCTCCTCCTTGTCATAGCCCCATTCCTGGATGTTGTCGTTGATATAGATAAAACGCCCCTCCATATCCACGGCCCATATAAGATCGCTGGCGTTATCCAGCAGTTTTTTGAAAAACCCTTCCTTCATTAGGCCTCCAGTCTGTTGTCAGGTTCGGTGTTCTCCCGGTCGGTTTCGGCCGCCGGGGCCAGGGGGGATAACGATTGGGCGATGGAGTCGGCCCTGTGTCGAGCGGAGGCGGAGAGCAAAGCCATCCGCGCCCCCAGCCCGGCGGCGTTGCGGATGAACAGGGCCCTGCCCGCCATGGAACTGGGGAAAAATCCCAGCAGATCCAGATCCCCCATATCCGCCGACACTCCGAAGGGGCCGGATACATAAACCCGCTCCACCTCTTCCGGAGCCATCCCCACGGTGTCCAGCGCCTGGGCCACCGCCGAGGCGCAGGAGGACCTGATGGCCATGATCTCCTTCAAATCGTCCGAGTGTATGGAAATGGGATTATACCCGGCGGTCTTATGTTTGGGGGCCACTATGTATCTCTCCGTCGCCACATGGGGCAGGTTTGCCCGGGTGAAAGCGCCATGCTCATCGATGCAGCCGTGGCGCAGCAAATCCGCCGCCAGCCCCAGCAGGGCGGAACCCAGAAGACCCAGCGGGGCGCCTTCGTTGAAAGTGTCGAAGGAGACCTGGCCCTGGGTGTCCAGCCCCACCCTGTGGATCAGGGAATTAAAAAACCCCCTGGGCGCCTTGGGGATGGATCGCTCCAGCAAATCACCCCCCCTGAAGGGGTGATGATAGTATTCCCCGTTGTGGCAGGCCGTGACGGAGCCGGATGATCCCAGGTGGATGTATATCGCCTTTCGCGCCTGTGCTGGCTTCATGGCGGCGAGGATGAACAAAACGTCCCTGGAGGCTCCGCTCTGGGGTGTGGCAGGCCCGGGAGGGAGCAGAATCTCCATGCCGGGATAGTCGGCCAGCCTGGACTCGGCGATTTTGCCGCAGGGGACGCTGGCCCACTGGCGCGGATCCGCCTCTATCCGCTGGCGCAACACCGTGTCTGTGACGGAGTGGCCTGTGGCCAGAATGCCCCGCACCCGCTCTGGCATCACGGAGTGGGCCTCGTATATCCAGTTGATTATGGAATTGAAAAGCCTGGTGGTTTCCTCCTGCAGGCTCCGGACAAGCCTGCGGTCGGACAAGACAGGGGAGGGCCCATCCATGGCCGACAACCCCAAAGCGGCCAATGGACCCTGGAAAACCCCGGCATGGAACAACCGGCCGCTGGTTATGTCATGGACGCAGGCCGCCACATTCTCCCCCGAAAGATCCACCGCCACAGCGAACCAGGGGCGCCTTTCCCTGGTCTGGAGGGTTGGAGGACTCTGGCAAAAATTTCCCCTTTCAGGGTGGAGCGGCGCCACCGGCCTCCGGTCCTGGGTGGGAAAGGGGATAGGGTCCTTTTCCTGCAAAGGAGAAAACGGGGGGGCGAAGTCGTCAGAGTCCGGGTCGAACCCATCATATGGCGCCAGCAATTGCACCGGGGCGCACACCCTGTCTGGCAGGCGGCGGGAGGAAAAAGGAACATACACTTCCATATCCCCCTGGATTCTGGCCAGGCAGGCCAGCCGGGCGCCTCTTTGCGTCATTCCCACCAGTTGGGCCTCTTCCAGCATATCCGGGGTGGTGGCGACTCCCTTGGTCACCTCCACCACACACTCGGCGCAGACTCCGGAAAGGTCACAGTATGTGGTTATGGGGGCGCCTCCCTGGGCGGCGGCTTCGAGGATGGTCTCTCCGGCCGGCACATGCACCCTCCTGTTGTGCGGAAGAAACACCACGCAGGTGGCCCCTTGGGCAGGTTCATTGACCTCGATAATCCCGGCCGCGTGATCATCCACCGCCCGCCGAAGGGCCATGATGTTTTCCACGGGAGAATTCAAGGGGATCTCGCATCCGCTCCCCAGGATGAAACGCTCCTGCAGACGGGTCTGATCCAGAAGCTTTATGGCCTCGTCGTATATCTGTTTCTCCGTCCCCTCCAGAAAGAGGGTGGGTTTTATGTTCCCGTTGATTACCGTGTGGCCGGAGAACTCCATGGCCGTGGAGAGGGGGACTGTGTAGTCCACCGTGGTGACATCCGCGGCGACGGCGGACATCAGGTCCGTATTGGTCTGGGCGGGGCCCGCCACGGAATACCATGTCACCACCGATGGATTTTTCTCCTTGGCCGCGGCGAGGATCTGGCGGATGGGGCCCAGCTCGAATTCGCGAAAAATCCTGCGGGGCAACAGCGCGGGGGAGGCGGATGGGTCGAAAAGCAATATGCCGCCCGCTCCGGCGTCGATGATCGCCTCCACGAAACGGATCGACACCTGGGTGCAGAAATCGAGGATGTCCCGGAACTTGGCAGGCTCGTCCACGATCATGTACAGCATTTTCTCTATATCCATGATCCGGGAGGCGAGGGTGATGGGGCCCACCGCATTGCCCAGGACCAGCCGTCCCTCCGCGTCGGCGGAGAGAAGGCGGGCCGCCTTTAGAATCTGCGGCATCCTCCCGTCCGAAGATGGATCGGGGATGGAAAGGTTCTTCAGATCCTCATGGGTCTTGAGGATCGGGCTGACGATATGCGGGTAGTTGTCCTGGGGGAAGTGGATGGGGCATCCGAGGGCCTCCGCTTCCACGCAAAGGTCCGCCGCGGCGAAAAGGGCGTCGGTCCCCGCTTTGTTGGCCACGTCGATCTGGCATCGGGCGATGACATCCCCATCCTGGACGTAGTCGGAAACTGGAATGCCGCAGATGGTGGCGGTGACGGCGATAAGCTCCGGGGCCACGGGTGGCCTGTCCACACGGTGGAAGCCGATGGAGGCCAATATCCTTTCGGTGGAGTTCAACTGGGGCCGGGCAGGATATGGTTCAGGAAAAAGTCGAGCCCATCGAAGGCGTCATGGGCCACAAAGTCCACATTCAGCCGGTCGGGGGAGCTTTGCTGCGCCGCTCCTCCTCCCGCCACCACCAGGATATGATCATGCCCCCGGCGGGCCAGCTCATCCTTGATTTCGTTGATCCTGGAAAGGCAGACCGTCATAAGGCTCGATACCCCGATGAAAGCGGCGTTTTCCGCTATGGCAGTGTCCACAAACCGGTCCACGGAGACATCCTTGCCCAGATTGACCACCCGCATGTTTTTGAACCGGCACAAGGTGGCCACAATATGCTTTCCCAGGTCGTGGATATCCCCCTGGATGGTTCCTATGACGATGGCTTTGGTCGGCGCCTCCCCGCTGGCGCGCTCAAAGCTATCCGCCATGGTGTCCATCTCGGTTTGCAGCTTGCGGGCCAGGCATTCGTCCACCACCTCCACCATGGCCCTGGTGGCCAGCAGCACATCCAGCAGCTGGAAGTTCTCTATGGTGCATTTGTTGCGCAGCACTTCCAGCCCGTCGGAAAGGGCCTTTACGATATCCTCCATGGGGCAGGCCTGGGCCAGAAGCTTTTCGGCGCAGGAGACCGCCTGCACGTTTTCGCCATGCTGCACCAGCAGGGAAAGCTCCTTCAGCCGGTCCAATGCCGCCTCCCGCGCAAACTCAGGGAAATGGGCCTAATGGTCGGCCATATTGAAATGGTTTTGCTTGATCCCATATTTTTTTATCTTTCTGTCGAGCCTGGGCCTGGTGACCCCCAATATTTCACAGGTCTTCCCCTTGTGCCATTCGGTATAGGCCAGCGCCGCCAGGATCTGTTCCCGCTCCACTTCCGACAAGGCCCTGGGTCGGTAGCCGCCGTTGACAGGGGCTTTTTCCGCTGTGATCCCTCCGCCACCGACGTTGGCCAGGATCGGCCCCGTGTCGTCGACCTTGGTGACGCTGCGCAGATATCCCTCCGACAGCCGGTCGCCATGGGTCACGATCACAGCCTGGGTGATGAAGTTTTCCAGCTCTCGCACATTCCCCTTCCACCTGCGTTCCATAAGGAAATTCAGCGCCCCCTGGGAGATGAACCGGATGTTTTTGTTGGTGTTATGATTGGCCTTGGAGATGAAGTATTTCACCAGTTCGGGGATGTCTTCTATCCGCTCCCGCAACGGGGGAAGATGGAGATTGACCACGTTGAGCCTGTAGTACAGATCCTCCCGAAAGCCCCCCTCGGCGATGCACTGGCGCAAATCCTTGTTGGTGGCGGAAATGATCCGGCATTCGCTTTTTATCTTCTCCTTGCCCCCCACCCGCTCGAACTCGCGCTCCTGCAGCACGCGCAAGAGCTTGGCCTGCAGGTTCACGTCCATTTCGCCGATCTCATCCAGGAACAACGTACCCCGGCGGGCCAGGGCGAATTTGCCCTCCTTTTGCGATATGGCGCCGGTGAAGGCCCCTTTTTCGTGGCCGAACAGCTCCGACTCCAGCAACGTGTCCACGATGGCGGAGCAGTTCACCGACACGAACGGCTCGGTTTTCTCCGGGCTGTTTTCGTGGATGGCCTGGGCGACCAGTTCCTTTCCCGTCCCGCTCTCCCCGGAGATGTGGACGGCGGCGGTGCTCAAGGAGAGGTGGCCCACCATTTTGAAGACTTCTTTCATGGCGAAGCTTTTGCCAATGAACTTGCGCTTGTTGTTCTCGTATTTGGGCACAGGCTCGAAGAGCGATTCCTCATGATGCTTGGAGAGGAAAAATTCCTCCGCCTTGCCGATGGCCCGATCCATCTCCTCTATGTCGATAGGTTTGTGGATATATTCCCCCACACCATTCTGGACCGCCTTGACGGTGCTTTCCATGTCCGGGAAGGCCGTGATGATTATGGAGTAAAAGCCCTCTCCCATGGCCTGGATCTCTTTTAGCAACTCGACCCCGTTGGCGTCGGGCAGTTTCACATCCAGGATTACAATGGCCGAATCCACCGAAGCAAGCTCGGTGAGCCCCTGCTGGGCGGTGCCGGCGGTGACCACGTTGTAACCCTGTCGCTCGAAATGAAGCTTCAAGGTTTTTGCGATGGACTTGTCGTCGTCCACGATGACAATCGGTTCTTTGGCTTTTACTGTCATTTCAGCGCTCCGTCATACATCTGACACTCTGTTAATCAATCCTGCAAGGGTGGTCTGGTTCCACTGGTCAAAGAGCCGCGTTCTGAAAGGCAAGACTCTTCGGCTGGCCCGGAAGGGGCTTAACGCATCATGACGAACCATACGATGAAAGCGCAAACAAACAGGTTGATCCCAATGGCGAAATGGATGAACCAATCCAGAAACGTAAAATTTTTCACGAATATCTCCCTACCGGCGAAATTAAAGTGATTTATTGAACGACTAACGTTTTATTAAAATGCTACTTTTTGATTAGTTTGTCAATATATGCTATCAAGAATTATTGGAAATTACACATAATGTTAATGTTTGGGGGAAATCTGACAAAAATATATATGGTTTGTCACGGAAAATGTCTTTTGTTTCTGCGAAAATTTTAGTAATATACATCCGCCTTCCAAGTTTCGGAAGGCTGTCGGCTTTTTCAAGCCGGTTGGGGGGTTCGGGCTTAATCTGGGGAGTGAAAAGCCTTAACTCAATATAGTGAGCAGAATTCAACGAAGCGTTATGATGTTTTGTTATCTGCTTGCCTGGAATGACGAGTGAAACCCTGGCGCAAAGCATAAGCTGACCATGGCGTTGTCAGTATGGATGCTTGCCGGGTGGAAACAATATGTTGTTTTATAAGGGTTGGGCATGGCAGTGGTTTTGCGAGGCATAGTTATTGCTTCACAGAACTCGTTTAAGGGACGAGGGTATCCGTTCCGCTGTCTGCCTCGATAATATCAAACTATTTACAAGGGGAATCTTTTGACTGGGAAGAATATAGTGGTGTTTGCCATCAGTCTATCCGTGTTCCTGGCGGGTTTTATTGTTCTGGACTTCGTCCTGCAAAGTTGGCAGGGGTTGTGGCTTTTTGCGCCAGAAGGCCATTGATATTAAACACGATCATAATTAAATGATACTGATATAAAAAGGGGGGCTATTTTGTCAAACCTGACAGTGAAAGCCGGCGGCTTCGGTCGGCTCATGGAAAAAACCAAGACAGGCCGGCTCTTCGCGCTAGCGGGGGGCTTGTTCCTTGTCGCCGTTCTGGCCGGGGCTCTGGCTCCTTCCTATGGCGACGGAGCATTGATCACCGGCAAGGCTTGGGCGGAAGAGGCTGAGGGTCAGCCTGCTGCGGCCGCGGAGGGCGAGGGAGCCGTCGCGGCCGAGGGCGAAGAAGCGGCTGTGGACGATAACACATGGAAGCCGATGCCCACGCCGAAACTGGAAGCCAAGGATTATCCCCAGTTGTCCGGAATAGACGGGCGGTTGGCCGTGTGGATTGCGGCGCAGCTTCATTTGTTCTTCGCGGCGTTCGTGCTGGGCGTGCCCATCTTCGTTTGGGTCATCGAGCTTATCGGTGTGCTCTCCGGGGACAAGCGATACGACCACATGGCGCATGAGTTCATGAAAGTGAGCATGACCGGGTTTTCCCTGGCGGCCTCTTTCGGTGGTCTGTTGTCGTTCCTGCTGGTGGTCTTCTATCCCGACTTCATGGAGTATATGACCTCCATCTTCGGCAAAACGATGATCATCTACGCAGTGTTGTTCTTTGCGGAAAGTTTCTTCGTCTATACCTACTATTACGGGTGGGACAGGATGAGCGCCTCCTCCGGGGGGAAATGGCTGCATCTTGGCCTCGGCCTGGGGCTCAACGGCTCCGGCATGCTGTTGATGGTTCTCTCCAACTCCTGGGCTTCGTTCATGATGGCGCCTTCGGGGATCGGGCCTGAAGGCCAGTTCCTGGGCGACTCCTGGGCGGCGATCCACGGCAAGTTGTGGAATCCTTTGAACCTGCACCGCTTCATCGCCAACATCGCCTACGGCGGATCGTTGACTGCGGCCTATGCGGCGTTCAAGTTCATCACCACAGAATCTCCGGAGGAAAAGGCCCATTACGACTGGATGGGATACACCTCCTTTATCATCGCCATGGCCGGCCTTTTGCCTCTGCCTTTCGCGGGGTACTGGCTGACCAAGGAAGTTTATGACTATTCCCAGCAGATGGGCATCACGCTCATGGGCGGCGTCTTCGCCTGGCTCTTTATTCTCCAGGCGGTGCTCATCGGGGCGATCTTCCTGTCGGCCAACTATTACCTCTGGTGCTCTCTGGGTCGAACCGAGGCCTCCAAGAGGTTTTACTACCTGATCCAGCCCATGGGCGTGGTTATAGTCATATCATTCCTTATATGGTTTACGCCGCATACCTTGATCATGACCAGCAAGGAACTCTCCCAGATAGGAGGCGCGCACCATCCGGTGCTTGGCTCGCTGGGGGTTATGGCGGCCAAGAACACGGCGGTCAATATTCTGATATTGGCCACTTTCTTGAGCTTCCAGCTTTTCATGCGCAGCAACTCAAAGCCGGTGGGCGATGGATTCTGGGCGAAGAACGGTCTGTCGATCCAGGTGGGGCTCTTCACAGCCGCCATCATTAATATCGTGTTCCTGGGGATTTACAGTTACCTTATCCCGGCCAACATCAGGATCGGGTTGTCCATTCCGCAGGTGAGCACCACGGCGGTGGTCTGTGTTCTGGGGATCATCATTCAGACGCTGGAGTTTAAAGGGGCGAAGGACATAACCTCGTTCAGGTGGGGGCATATGCCGGCTCGGTCGCAATACGCGCTGTTCATGCTGGCGGTTTCCTTCACATGGCTGATGGGGCTGATGGGCTACTGCCGATCCGCCATCCGTCAGCACTGGCACGTGTACACTGTGTTCCGTGACAATTCTCCTGCGGCTTACACTCCCACTCTGCCCTATGCGGCATGGGTGGTTACCATCATAGTTATGATATTCATGGCGCTCGTGTTCTTCATGTTCTGGATGCCGATTCTGGCCGCCAAGAAAAAAGAAGAACAAGAGACGGGGCACTGAGGGGGTATAGATGAAAGCGTTACTTAAAATAGTTGTTTTCAGCCTGGCGGTCATCTGCGGGTTCGCCGGATACACCACGTTCGGCCTGCCGCTGATCGTGCCGGAGGCGCCTCCCGTGGAGGAGAAGCTGGGCGGGGACATTACCATGGATCAGTTTATCGCCGTTGGCGAGAAGATTTACAACGGCAAGGGGACCTGCACCCTGTGTCACAACCCTGTGGGCGGCCGCGCCCCGATGCTGGAGTCTGTGGCTTCCTTGGCGATTGAGCGGATGAGCGATCCGCGCTACGCCGGAAAAGCCAAAACGATCGAGGAGTATCTTCTCGAATCGATGGTGGATCCATCGGCCATGGTCGTGGAGGGATTCGGTAA
>JAOUPQ010000095.1 GCA_029879765.1 Nitrospinota bacterium
TCCCATCCGGGCCGATGTATATCTGCGGGGAGAAAGGGAGGACCCAACCCGCCCGGAGGAATTCTCCCACTGTTATATACAGGTCACATTCTCCGGTTGCGCCGGATTGGGGGAGGTCTCCTCCATGCTTGCCAGCCACTGGGTGGAGCTGTGGTATCGGCGGAACTTTGACACGATAAACCAGGGCATTTTGAAACAGTTCCATCTGACGCCCGCCGCCAGCGAGGCGGAGTCCGCCGGATTCGGAGCCTTTTTCGACTTTGGAAGCCGGGGCGTTGCCCTCTATTACCCCCAGGGGAGCGAAACGGAGATGTTTATCGCGAATCGGGAGATTCCGGTGAACTTCGAGCTGGACGCGGCGGTGGAGGAATCGATCATGGATGAGGAAGACTTGAAGAAATTCCAGCAGGAAGTGGTGGATATGCAGGCCGCCCTGCCGCCGGAGCTGGAGCAGGGGCTATGTCTGTGCCAGTTGTGTCGGCAAGGGCGCCAGTAAAATAGTCGATACGGGCCGGGCACGCATATCACGGTCTGGCGGCCAGCCGCATCCGGACAGCGCGCAGCAGCCCTTGCGGGTCGTCCGTGCCGATCCGGTATATATATCCCTCTTTTGTGGTCATCTGCACCGCCTGCAAGCCGGAGACGTTATACATGATCCCTCCTTTCAAAAACCTGATCCCCCATCCAATCAAAATACTATTGGTCACCACTTCCGCCGTCTCCACATCGGCCAGCTTTATGGCGGGCATGCTGACCACCAGGCCAAAGGTGGCCCGCAGATGGTGGTCGTCCACCGTCACAGTGAGCCACCCGAAGAGCAATAGTATGAAGCCCAGAGTGGCGAATATGGGCCAGGGGGGGAACAGGGGCGTGTCATGATATAAGAATCCCACCACCACCGCGCCCACGATCAGGGATACTATTATCACCCACCCGATCTGGGTGTGGGTGTATCCCGGATACAATCTGGATTCGCTCATTTTCTACCAATCCGATAAAAGGTTATGATCTCAATGTTGGCCATGGGGATTTTCTTTTTGGATCAACTGCCCAGCATTTCCAGTAAATCCTTCTCCTCCAGTATCGGTATCCCCAGCTCCCTGGCCTTCTCCGCCTTGCTTCCCGGCTCCGCCCCCGCCACAATATAGTCGGTCTTCTTCGTCACGGAACTGGTCACCCTTCCCCCCAGATTTTCTATCCTCGCCTTCGCCTCGTTGCGGGCCATCGAGGCCAGGGTTCCGGTGAGGACGAACTGTTTCCCCAGCAGGGTTTTTTCCCCGGCGGAGGGCTGGGAAGATGTCATGTTCACTCCCGCCGCCTTGAGCTTGCCGATCACCCGGCGGTTGGCTTCCTGGCTGAAGAACAGGGCCACACTGCCGGCGGTTATCCCCCCGATCTCGTGGATTTTTTCCATCTCCTCTTTCCCCGCAGCCATCAGCGCGTCCATGCTGCCGAAATGTCGCGCCAGCACCGCCCCAGCCCGCGCCCCCACGTGCCGGATCCCCAAAGCGAACACCAGCCGCTCCAGGGGTCGCTGCTTTGAGGCGCCGATAGCCTTCACCAGGTTGGCCGCCGATTTTTCCGCCATCCGCTCCAGCCCCCGGGCCTGCTCCACGGTCAGGGAATAGAGGTCCGCCGGATCATGCGCCAGCCCCTCCTCCACCAGCTGCTCTATGATCGCCGGGCCCGCGTGGTCTATATCCATGGCGCCACGGGTGGTGTAATGGAGCAGCCTTTCCTTGATCTGGGCGGGGCACGCCACTCCGGTGCAACGGGTGACCGCTTCCCCCTCCTGCCTGCTGGCCACGGCGCCGCAAACGGGACATGTGGCGGGCATGATGAACTTGCGCTCGTCCCCGGCGCGATCCTCCTCCACAGCCTTCACCACTTTAGGGATAACCTCCCCCCCCTTCTCGATCAACACCGTGTCCCCGATCCGGATATCTTTCTTCTCTATCTCATCCTGGTTGTGCAAGGTGGCGCGGGCGATGGTGGAGCCGGACAAGGAGACCGGCGCCAGGATGGCCACCGGGGTCAGAGCGCCGGTGCGGCCCACCTGCACCTGGATATCCAGAAGCTTCGTCTGGGCCTGGACGGCGGCGTATTTATAGGCGATGGCCCATCGGGGAAACTTGGAGGTGGCGCCCAGCTCCGTCTGCAGCCTGGCCGAATCCACCTTCACCACCACTCCGTCGATCTCGTAATCCAGCAAGTCGCGCCGCGCCCCGAACCCGGCGATGGCCTCCTTGACCTGGTCCAGACCGGGGCACAGATGGATGTCCGGTGTCCTGAATCCCAGGGCGGCCATGAACTCCACGGCCCCGCTCTGGGTGGCGGTGGCGGGATGCTCCAGAGGGCGGCCCTGATCATCGGTGATGTAGAGGGCATACAGAAAAATGTCCAGGGGGCGGGCGGCGGTGATGCGCGAATCGAGCAGGCGAAGGGAGCCTGCGGCGCAATTGCGCGGATTGGCGAAAGGGGCCTGCCCCTCCTCCTCCCGTTTTTCGTTGATCCGCTCGAAGGCGTCGCGGTGGATGTATACCTCTCCCCGCACCTCGAACCGCGCCGGGGTCGCTCCATGCTCCACCACCAGAGGGACGCTGCGGATGGTCCTAACATTGGCGGTGACATCCTCCCCGGTGGTCCCATCGCCGCGGGTGGCGCCCAGGGTCAGCGCCCCTTTTTCATAGATCAGCGACACGCTGAGCCCATCGATCTTCGGCTCCACCGTATATTGGAATTTTTCATGTCCCAGGTTCTTCACCACGCGCTGATGGAACTTTCCCAGCTCCGCCAAGCTGTATGCGTTGTCCAGGGAAAGCATGGGCAATGCCGGGTTGTGCCGGACCGGGGTAAACTCCTCCGCCGGCTGGCCTCCCACGCGGCGGGTGGGGGAGTCGGCGCTGGCCAGAGGGGGATGCTGCTCTTCCAGTTCCGCCAGGCGGCGCATCATGTAGTCGAATTCCGCGTCGGATATGGCGGGGGAGTTTTCTATGTAATAAAGGCGTTCGTGGTGGCGGATCTGCTGGCGCAGCCTGTTGATCTCATCTTCCGGCCGGGCTGCCGCGTCCATGGGCGCAGGGAAGCCTTACTCGGCTTCCTCTTCCGGATCCAGCCGGACGAAATCCAGAAAAGGAAGGATTTCCTTGATCAGCTCCGATGTGAGGGGGCCGGAAGCCTCCGGCAGCAGGTGGTCTATCTCTATCATTTCGTAGTGGCCGTTCCAGCAGTGCAGGGTGTTCACGCGGTTGCCTTCCCAATCGATGACCCGGGTGAAATACACCGGCCCCTCGCAGCGGGAGCAGCGCCCGTAAATAAGATCGAATTTCAAAACCTGGTTCATATCAGCCAAACTAGTGATGTAACACGAATATATAAAAATAAGGGATTATAACACAGGATAATGGAAGGCGAAGGCGATTCCGCTCACCCTTTCGCCAATCCCACCATCGATTTGAAAAACTTGATCCCGTCCTCTCCACCGAGCAGCATGTCGCAGGCTCTTTCCGGATGGGGCATCAGCCCGGCCACGTTCCGTTTTTCCGAAAGCACTCCGGCGATGTGGCCCATGGAGCCGTTGGGGTTGGTTTTTTCGTCGGACTGGCCGTCCTTGCCGCAGTAGCGCAAAAGAACCCTGTCCTCCACCTCCAGCCTTTTCATGGTGACCTCGTCGGCCACATACCGCCCTTCCATATGGGCTATGGGCAGGGTGAGCACCTCCCCTTTGGACAGGGCGCTGGTGAAGGGGCTGTTGGTGGTTTCCACCTTCACCTTCACATCCTCACAGATGAACTTCATGGAGCTGTTGTGCAAAAGAGCGCCGGGCAGAAGCCTGGCTTCGGTGAGGATCTGAAAGCCGTTGCATATGCCCAGCACCGGTTTTCCCGTCTCGGCGAACTCTTTCACGGCGTCCATCACAGGAGTCAGGGTGGCGATGGCCCCGGCCCGAAGGTAGTCGCCAAAAGAGAAACCACCGGAGAGCAGAGCCACATCATACCCTTCCAGGGTCTTTTTGCCCCACCACACATACTCCACATCAAGATTGAGGCGGTATTTTAGCGCATGGAGCAGGTCATGGTCGCAGTTGGAGCCGGGGAACCGGATAACGGCAAGTTTCATAAGAATTCTCTCAGGATATATCCACGATCTGATAATCTTCCGTCACCGGATTGGCCAGCAGCTTGTCGCACATGGCCTTCACGGAAGCTTCCGCCGAGCCTTTGTCGACCCCATCGAATTCTATCTCGATGATCTTGCCGATCCGCACATTGGAGACCTTCGCCTTGTCCAGGGCCCGCACCGCCTGGCGCACCGCCTCCCCCTGGGGATCTAAGATCCCGTCTTTCAGTCTGATGATCACTAAGGCTTTCATATTTTATTTCACCGTTGAAGAAACCCTGCGGCTGACTTCCTGATAGCTCTGGGTTAGATTACCCAGGTCCTGCCGGAACCTGTCCTTGTCCAGGATCTCGCCGCTGTTTGTGTCCCATAGCCTGCATCCGTCGGGGCTTATCTCGTCCGCCAGCAGAATCCCCTCCGGGCTGCGGCCAAACTCCAGTTTATAATCCACCAACGTAAGGCCGATACCGCCGAAAAACTCCACCAGAAGCGTATTGATGATCAGCGCCTGCTTCTCTATAACATCCATTTCCTCGTCCGTGCCCAGGGAAAAGGCCCTGATATGCCACCGGTTTATCATCGGGTCGCCCAGGGCGTCGTCCTTATAATACAGCTCAATGATCGGCTCGGAAAGTTTCTGGCCCGTGGGCGCCCCCATCCTCTTGGCCAGCGAGCCGGCCACCACGTTGCGCACCACCACCTCCACCGGGACGATCTCCACCTTTTTCACCAGCATCTCCCGCTCGGAAAGCCTTCGGACGAAATGGGTCTTCACCCCCCGGCTCTCCAGCATCCCGAACACATGGGAGGATATTTCGTTGTTGAAAACCCCCTTGTCCTCGATGGTTCCTTTCTTCTTGCCGTTAAAGGCCGTGGCGTCGTCCTTGAAGTACTGGATCAGCAGGGCTGGATCCCCCGTGGAGAAGATAACCTTCGCTTTCCCCTCGTGCAGCTTGTTTTCCGCCTTGATGTCAGGATGGGTCATGGGTTACTCACCAAATACCTGTTTGAATATATAATCAACATGCTTTAAATAATAAGTGATATCGAAACATTCTTCAATCCGCTCTTTGCTCAGCGAGCCGCGGACCTTCGGCTCCGCCAGCAGAAGATCCATGAACTGGGCCTTTTCCTTCCAGCATCTCATGGCCGCCCTTTGCACTATCATGTAGGCGTCCTCGCGGCTCATGCCGGTCTGGGTCAGCTCCAGCAGCATCCTTTGGGAGAAGATAAGACCGTTGGTCCTTTCCATGTTTTCCAGCATCCTGTCCGGATACACGTTCAAGCCATCCAGGATGAAAATCATCTTGTGCAGCATGGTGTCCACCAAAGTGGTGGAGTCCGGGATGACCACCCGTTCCGCCGAAGAGTGGGAGATGTCCCTCTCGTGCCACAAGGCCTGGTTGTCGAAGGCCACCTGGGCGTTGGCTTTCACCACCCGCGACAGGCCGGTGATATTTTCCGCCGTCACCGGGTTTCGCTTGTGGGGCATGGCGGAGGAGCCTTTCTGCCCCTCGGTGAACGGCTCTTCGGCCTCCAGCACCTCCGTCCGCTGCAGATGGCGCACCTCCACGGCCATTTTCTCCAGAGTTCCGGCGGTGATCGCCAGGGCGCTGAGGTATTCGGAATGCCGGTCGCGCTGGAGCACCTGGTTGGAGATGGCGGGGGTCTTGAGGCCGAGTTTTTCGCATGTATATTTTTCCACGCTGGGAGGGATGGTGGCGTATGTGCCCACGGCTCCGGAGATCATCCCCACCCGCACTGTTTCCCTGGCCCGCTCCAGCCGCTCCTTGTTCCTCTGCATCTCCGAATACCACACCGCGATCTTGAGCCCGAAGGTCGTGGGTTCTCCATGCACTCCGTGGGTGCGCCCGATGCACACTGTGTCCTTATACGCCATGGCCTGTCTTTTGAGGACCACCAGCAGCTTGTCCACCTTTTCCAGGATCACGTTCATCGCCTCCACCATAAGCAGGTTCTGGGCGGTGTCCACCACATCGGAGGATGTGACCCCCAGGTGGATATAGCGCGCCTCCTCGCCGACGTTTTCGGCCAGGTTGCTCAAAAAGGCCAGCATGTCGTGGCGCAGATCCCCTTCCAGCTCCGCCACCCGGTCTATGTCAAAAGAGGCTTTCCACCGGATGGTCCGCAGCGCTTCCTGGGGGATAACCCCTTCCTCCGCCCATGCCTCACATATCATCAGCTCCACATTCATCCAAGCGCCGTATCGGTTCTCGAGGTTCCATATCCTCTGCATCTCGGGTTGTGTGTATCTAGAAATCAATTTGCGCTCCTTATTCGATTACCGTAATCCCCAGAGGCTCGCGTTGGGTGGCCACCTTGTATGGCGCCCTGTGGGCCAACGCGTTACCGGCTTCCAGCCGGGCCAGCTCCGGGTTGTTATTCGTTTCAGACAAGTGGGCCAGGGTCACCCCTTGCAGGCCCGAGTGGTATATCTGCTCCAGCAACTGGCCGCAGTCGGTGTTGGACAGGTGCCCCTGCCGGGAGGCGACCCTCTGCTTGAGGCTCCACGGATACGGCCCGGCCATCAGCATCTCCCTGTCGTGGTTGGACTCCATCACCAGATAGTCCATCCCCGCCAGTCGGCTCCGCGCCAGCTGTGTCACATGGCCTGTATCAGTCAAAAAACCCACCTTTCGTCCATCCACCCCGAACACAAAAGCGCTCGGGTCCACCGAATCATGCGAGGTGGAAAACGGGTGGGTCTGGATTCCGTCCACCCAAAAATCAGACCCTGTATCGAAAAATTCCACCTTATATACCTCGCCTATTATGCGATGAATTTTCTCATATGTCAGCCTGTTTATGAAAACAGGAAGTTTCAGCGCCCGGGACAGAGGCCCCAGACCGCGCACATGGTCCGAATGTTCATGGGAAACCACCACCCCCCGCAGCCTGGCCGGGTCCAGTTTCGCCCTGGCCATGCGGGCCTTTATTTCCTTATAGGAAAACCCGGCGTCCAGCAGAAGAGCCCCCTCCCGGTGGCCGATCCAGGCGCAGTTTCCGGAAGAGCCGGAGCCGAGCACGCACAATTCCATCACCATACTCCTTCTTCCTTAAGAAGGTGATACAGAAGCGGGATCATGATCTCGTGGTGGCCGGTGAGGGAGTATCCTTTTCCGCTCCCCTCCACCGGACGGTTCACCACATTCACATTCGGCCTGTATCCCTGGATCATGTCCATGTTGACCGCTGTGAAATCCTCCACCCTGCTTCCCATATTCCGCGCGGCGGAAAGCGCCTTGATAAACACCTCCGGCAGAACCACCGCCGACCCGATGTTCAAGTATACCCCCCCCGCCAGGCTGGCCACCACTCCGGTGAACAGCTTGAAATCGTTCAATGTGGCCCTGCCCAGGGCCGCGCCATCCGCCTCGGCGCTGGCGTGGACGATATCCGTCCCCACCGCCACATGCGCCGTGATGGGGACATTGAGCCTCCACCCGGCGGCGAACAGGGAGAGATGGGCGTTCTTCATCTTCTTCTCGTTGATATATCGCCCCAGCGCCGCCCCCAACCCTTCGTCCGGGCCGGCCCCAGCTATGGCGCTGTGGTAGTGGGCCGAGGTCTGCTCCACCATGCCGAACCTGCCGGTCTTTATCTCCTGGGCCACATCCTCGCTGGTGGCGCCGTGGAAGGCGATCTCCAGGTCGTGCACCGCCACGGCGCCGTTCACCGCCACGGCGTTCACCACCTTCTTTTCCATCAGGTCTATCAGGACAGGGGCCAGCCCCACCTTTATCACATGGGCCCCCATGGCCACCACCACCGGTTTTCCGGCGGCCCGGGCCTGCTTGATGGCCCCCACAATCGCCAGCAAGTCTTTTCCCTTGAGAATGGGCGGGAAGAGGTCGGATATTCTGCCCGTGGCGGCATAGCCGGAGAGGGAGGCGAACATATCGGAGCTCACCAGGCTTTTTCGGTCTTCTATCGGGTGCTGTTTTATTCTGGCAAAATCCGCCGACCCGAAAGGGTAATCGCCTCCCATTCTTTCTATGCCTTCTTCCGTCCTGTTGGTTCGAGGATCGCCGGACCGATCATCGTTGATGGCGTCGTATTATGGTGTCTATTATATTCGATGTGGACCTTCCTTCCACCAGTTTCACCAGTTCCACCCGGCCGCCGTATTTCTCCACAATCTCCCGCCCCACCACTTCGGACACCGCATAATCGCTCCCCTTCACCACCACATCCGGCCGGATGGCGGAGATCAGCTTTTTCGGGGTGCTCTCGGAGAACAGCGATATGGCGCTGACGCAATCGATGGCGCTCATGATCTCCAGCCTGTCGGTCTCGTGCAGCAGCGGGCGGCCAGGGCCCTTGAGCCGCCGGATGGAGGAGTCGGAGTTTATTCCGACGATGAGCCTGTCGCCGAAAGTGGCCGCCTTGCGCAGCAGCCGCACATGCCCCGCGTGCAGCAGATCAAAGCACCCGTTGGTGAACACTATCTTCTTGCCCTGGGCCCGCAGCCCGGAGGCCCACAATGCGGCCTGCTTGATCGTCATCAGTTTGCCATTGGCCTGCCTGTCCGCCTCCAGCCGGTCCATCACATTTTTTTTGGACACGGCATACACCCCCGCATGCCCCACCTCGATGGCGGCGGCCACGTTGGCCACCCGCACGGCGTCCTCCAGCGACAATCCAGCGAATAGCATGGTCCCCAGGGCGGCGGCCACAGTGTCCCCCGCGCCGGTGACATCGAACACTTCCAGCGCCTCCGCCGGCAGGTGCAGCCCCCGGGAAGACGGCTTGTCGAATATGGACATCCCTTCCGGGCCTCGGGTGATCACCACGCTTTTGACACCGGCGATCTTGAACAGCTTTCGCGCGGCGGCGCCATACTCCGCCTCGCCATTGATCTCCACGGCGGCGGCGGCTTCCGCCTCCTTTTTGTTCGGGGTGATGACATGGGCTCCGCGATACCTGCCATAGTCCTTCCCTTTCGGATCCACCACCGTTATTTTTCCGTTTTTCCGGCAGATGGCGAAAAGCTCCGCCAGAAGCTCCGGCGGCAGGGCGCCTTTTCCGTAATCGGAGACTATCACCCCCTGAACGGATTTGATCTTCGCCCGGACAGTGGAGAGCATCTTTGTGGCCACGGCCTTGGACAGGCTGATTTTCTTTTCCCGATCCAGCCGCAGCATCTGCTGTCGCATGGCGATGATCCGGGTTTTTATTATGGTCGGCCTGTTGGGGTCGGCCACGATGAAACCGGGGTTGATCCCTTCCCTGGCCAGCAGGGCGCGCAACACCTCGGCGTCCCTGTCCTGGCCCACGGCGCCGACAAGGATCGGCTCCCAGCCCAGGGCCTTGACGTTGGCCGCCACATTGGCCGCCCCACCGAGCTTCCAGGTTTCCCCCTCCACCTCGAAAACCTGCACCGGCGCCTCCGGGGAAATCCGGTCCACCGAGCCGGACAGGTAGCAATCCAGTATAATGTCTCCGATCACCAGCACCGGCCCACCCTTGGTGGAATCCAGCAGGTTATATAGCCTTTCTCTCAATTATCACTCCGGTAATAGGCGCGATGCGGGATCGCGCAGGATGGCGGATCAAAGCAAATCGTTGTCCGCGAATGAAAAGTAGCTGTTGTCGCCAATTATCAAGTGGTCCACCACTTTAATCCCCACCAGCTTTCCCGCTTCCGCCAGGCGCCGTGTGAGGTTGATATCGTTATCGCTCGGTTCGGTGTCTCCGCTGGGGTGGTTGTGCGTGAGGATCACCCCATGGGCCGAGGCGCGGATGGCCTGGTTGAACACCTCCCGGGGCTCCACATAGGCCGCGTTGAGCGCCCCCTCGCATATCTGCACGGTTCTTATTAGTTTGTGTTTTGTGTTCAAGAGCATCACGGAGAACAGCTCCTTGCGCAGGTTCTTCATCGGG
>JAOUPQ010000096.1 GCA_029879765.1 Nitrospinota bacterium
CCTCCCCGGCCAGAGCCGCAGAGGACGCCCAGGCCGACGCGGAAACTTAACCGGATGAACAAGCCTGTGATAGAAGAGATCCTGCCCATGGAGGAAATGGCCATGGTGGAACCTGTGGAACCGGCCCCCGTGGAGCCGGAGCATGACCATACCATGGCCCAGGAAGAGGCGGGGGATGACGCCCAATTGCGCTATATCGCCGATGTGGTGGCGGCAGTGGAGAAAAACAAGTTCTACCCCCTGGCCGCCCGCCGCCGGGGGCTGGTGGGAGAGGCCAGAATAACCGTGAACATCAACGAGGACGGGAGCCTGGCGGATATTAAAGTGGAGTGCGACCAACCTCTGCTGGCCAGGGCCGCCGAAGACGCGGTGCGCAAGACCGCGCCTCTGCCGCGCCCCAACAGCCGGACAGTATGCCCCGTATGTCTGGTGTTCAAGATGAGTTTCAAGCTGAACTGACGCCGACGGGAGGGCCGATATTACGGGTCAGCCCTGGCGCAGGGCCTTCTCCAGAGCGGCGCGGGCCACGGCGGGGGAAGGTGTCTGGCCGGTCCACAACTTGAACGATCCGGCGCCCTGGTGGATCAGCATCCACAGCCCATCCAGGGTGGCGGCGCCGGCCTGCCGGGCCATTTGCAGCAGGGGGGTGTCCAGAGGGCGATATACAATATCCACCACCAGTTGATCTTCATGCAACGAGGGCCCAAGATCGGGCAAGGCTCCCTCCCCGCCTCCTTTCATCCCCACGCTGGTGGCGTTGATTATGATGCGGGAGTCTTTGGCGACAGAGGCCAGGAGTTGGGATCCGAATTCCATTACATCCACCGGCGCCCCCGCCGCCGAGAAATCATCGGCGATCTTTGCGGCTTTTTGCTCCGTCCGGTTGGCGATGGTCACCCGGGCGCCAGCCTTGATCATGGCCCACACCACCGCTCTGGCGGCGCCTCCGGCCCCCAATACCAGGGTTCTTTGGTTGGAAGGGTCGATTTTGGCGTTATCGGTGATGGAGGTGATGAAACCGTATGCGTCGGTATTATGCCCGGACAGGCGGCCATCGGAAACGACGATGGTGTTCACGGCGCCGATTTTCTCCGCTTCCTCGGAAATCTCGTCCATGCTCTCCATCACCGCCAGTTTGTGAGGGACCGTGACGTTCAGCCCATCCAGCCCGCCATGCCCCAGCCCGGCCATGAACTTTGGCAGGTCCTCCGGGGTCACATCGAAAGGATCGTATGAAACCTCCATCCCCAGACTTTCGGCGGTGGCCCGGTGCATGACCGGGGAAAGAGTGTGCCCCAGCGGATGGCCGATGATTCCCAGGTTGTATTTTCTTTTCATGGGAGAGCAGTATATTCGATAAACCGGGAAGATGCCCAGGTAATGTGGAGTGGGAAGAGTTTTGCCCCTTTCGCTGTGGCCGTCGCCCCTTTCGCCGGGGCCGTCGCCCCCGTCCAATTCCTTTTGTATATGGAAATATTGGCGGTTAATATAGAATATAAGGTCATAAGCTGGTTTATCGGCTGGATAAACAGAAAAACCATCTGGAGAACAAGATGTTGAGAATAGCTCAAATGGCGGCGATAGTATTGGCCATGCTGGTGTCCCAGGCAGGCGCCCAGAACCTGGAAGCGGCGAACGTGGAGAATTTGCGGGCGGTGCTTTCCGGCTATCACGACGTGCCCGGCCCCGATTATTGGCAGAAACTGGACCAGGACGCGGCCAGAGCGGCATTGCTCCAGCTCTCCTCCAGCGAAAGCGAGAACATCCATATCAGGACGAGGGCCACCCACGCTTTGGTGAACTTCGCCAACGAGGAAGTGGAGCGGAAGCTTTCGGGGATGTTCAACAGCTCGGAGCGGGGCTATCTGCGGGCGGCGGCGCTGAAGGCGTATTCCATGGTGGCCAGCCAGAAGGCGGCGCCTTTGCTGGAAAAAGCCCTGGCGGACCATGACGATGTGGTGCGAATATCCGCCATAAGAAGCCTGGGCGAAATGGGTGGAGCCGAAGCCATCGAAATCCTGGAAAGGGCGATGAATAAGGAGAATGATCCCGTCACCAGGAACGCAATGGCCAGATCGCTGCAAAAAATAGCCCCACGCTAAGGCCGCCCACGGCGCCGACGCGCCATGGGTGGGCCAGACAACGGAGAGAAGCGCATGATGGACGCCCTGATGTTGTGTGGAGACAAAGGCGCCAGCCGCATGGTGGAGGGTGAGTCGAAAGCCTTCTTGTATATGCATGGCATGCCTCTTTTCTATTGGGTGGCCCTGGCCGCCGCCCAGGTGGACCGGGTGGCCCGGATATTTATAATCGGCGACAAGGCCAAGCTGGACCGCCATCTTTCCCTGCGCCCTCCGCTGGCAAAACCTGTCTTCACCCTGGAGCAGGAAGGCTCCCTGCTGGAGAACATTATGGCCGCCTTCAAGGCCTCCATCGATGGATACCAGCCTGGCATGGAGGAGAGGGACGCCGCAGTGCGGAGTAAGAGTGTCCTGTTGATGCCGGGGGACGCGCCGCTGCTCCAGCCTGGGGAGATCGACGAGTTTCTGGATGGGGCGGACATGGAGCGATATGATTATGTGGCGGGGATGACGCCGGATTCGGTCATGGCCCGCTATTACCCCACGGAGCGCAAACCGGGAATAAAAATGGCCTATCTGCATTTTCGCGAGGGCCTTTTCCGGATCAATAATCTGCATGTGGCCCGGCCCTTCGCCTGCAAAAACATAGACGTGGTGCAGCTGATGTACGCCTCCCGCTACCAGAAGGATCTGAAGAACATTGTCCATCTGACCCGCGACATGTGGCGACATCATGTGAAGATGCAGAGCCTGATCCTTTACGCCACCTTGCAGGGCGCCATGCTTTCTTCCTTCCTGGGGTTCGGTTTTCTGGCCTCCATTCTTCGGAAAAGGGCGCCGATGGAGGCGGTGGCCCAAGCGGCCGGGAGGATCCTCGGGATGCGGGTTTCCTGGGCGGTGACCAGATCCGGCGGCGCCGCCGTGGATGTGGACAACGATATCGATTATGAGACGATGAAGGCCAGGTTCCACGAATGGCGGGAGGCGCAAGGGTGAGAACGTGGCCTGTGTTCCTGGCCGGGCTGCTTTTGCTGTGGCCGGGGCAGGCGTGGGCGTGGGGCGCCGGGATCCATGTCACCCATGGCAGCTTCATTCTGGAGAATCTGCATCTTATCCGGCCCCAGATCGCCGCCATCATTCAGGCCTACCCCCTGGACTATATCTACGGCTGCATCAGCGCGGATATCTTCATTGGAAAGGGATACAAGCGCAGGCCGGACCATTGCCACAACTGGAGCGTGGGGATGGCGACGCTGGAAAAGGCGGAGTCCGACTCCACAAAGGCATACGCCTATGGCTACCTGACCCATCTGGCGGCGGATGTGATCGCCCACAACTTCTTTATTCCCAGGTTGCTGTGCCTCACTCCCTCCTCCAGCGGGGTGGGGCATGTGTATTGGGAGTTTCGCGCGGACAGGTTCGTGGAGAAAAAACACTGGAAGCTGGCCACCCAGGTGGTGTCCATGCACAACCATGAGAACGACGACCATATAAAGAATATCGTCAGCCGCGCCAAGTTTGGCTTCAAGGCCAAAAAGCTGGTGTATAAAAGGGCGGTCCACCTGAGCGACCTGACGGTCTGGCGAGATTATGTGACCTCCGCCATAACCTTCGGTCGCGGCGGCAAGGTCACCCGAAAAGGGGTGAACCTGCTGACCAACCTGTCACTGAACCTGATCGTGGACCTGTTCACCAACATGGAAGAGGCGGTTTGTCTGCGGTACGATCCTGTGGGGACCGACTATATAATCATGGCCCGGCATATCCGCAGCTCCGGGCGGAGCGCCAGAAAGAATATATCGATAGACGAGATTTTCGCTCCACCCCAGGAAATCATGGAACTGGAATATGTCAGCCATGACAACCCGACCTTATGACCTCCCCCAACAACCGGGGCCGATTCTGGCAGGCTCGCTACTTCGCCTCCCGACATAGCAGCGCCACCCGCTCTTGCAGTAATCCGGGATTCACCTGGTTCAGCGCTTCCTGGAATTTTCCCCGGGCCAGACGATCGGCCTGATGATCCCGTCTGTCGGTGTTCGCCGCCAGAGCGCAGAATCCGATACGGTACGGGATGATGTAGCTTAAAGGGAATTGGGGCTGGAGGTTTTCGTATATGGTCCGGGCTTCGTCATATTTCCCCTGGAAAAAGGCCAGATCCGCCTCCCATTTGCGCATGGATGGATCGGAGGCCCCCGCCAGGCCCACAACGGCGGCGAGCCGGGCATAATATTCTTCCGCGTCCTTGTATCGCCCCTCAACCATGGAGTGGGTCATCATCGACTCCAGCGCCTCGACGCAGTCCGGCGCCATCTCCAGAGCCTGGGCAAACCGTTGCGCAGCCCGGTCCCTGTGTCCCAATCCTTCCAGCCGGTCCCCTTCGATCACATGCCAGTACACCCCTCTTTTATCGGGTTTAAATGCGTTGATGAAAAGATTCAGCGCCACGGAAAGGAGCCAGTATATCCAAATGGCCAGGTCGTCGAGCCGGTTGAGGATCCACCCCAGCGCTCCGCCCACGCTGTCCTCTCTCTCCGGGGCTCCCCGGTCGTCCTGGCGCTGGCCAATGATTTCCTTTTCCACGGCCAGCAGGGTCAACGCCTGAATGGTGAGGGAAGCGTGGGGGAAAACCGGGGCGCCGCTTTTTAACAGGGAAACGTCTTTTGTATTATGAAACCTGGCCAGGGCGTGAAGGGCCTGGGCCGTCATGTTGTCCGGCGCCAGATCCAAAGCGTTTCTGGCCAGCTCTTCTGCTTTCTGGAAATCACCGGCCTGAGCCCTGTCGATAGCGGGGAAGAGCCACGCGGCCCCCCCTCCCTTTCCGTCCTGGGCCAGCTGTATCAGGCGGGTATAGTCATCCGTGGCCAAAGCCGCCTGTATCACCAGCCTGTGGTCCATTGCGCCCCGGTCGATGGCCCGGTTAAGCTTCTCCGCGGCGGCGGCCCTTCTCTGGCGGCGGGTGTCCCTGGCGGCGGAGAGCAGGGTTAATATGGAGCTAACAGACATGGTTATAACAGCCAGTGGGGGGGGGCGGCATCTACCAGATAAGCTGGTTGCGAAGCTCGAAGTTTGAACCCCGGATTTTTTCGGAAAGAAGCCTGGCTATGTTTTTTACAATCACATAGCCAACCTTGGAATCCTCTTCTATCAGTTTTTCCAGTTCATCCCCCGGCAGGACAAGACAGGAGACAGCCTCCTGGGCGCGGACGTTGGCCGACCGTCGCGACTTGTCGATGAAAGAGAACTCTCCCACCACCCCTTTGTTCTTCAGGATGCGCAGGCGCTGGGCGGCGGTGTCGTATGGAAACCGCTGGATCTCCACGGAAACCCATCCTTTGTACAGGATGAATATGTCGAAGCTGGTGTCGTTTTCCTTGATGAGAATGTCGTTTTTCCTGAACTCCACCACCTTGCAGATGCCCGCCAGCTTTTCCAGCTGTTCAGCCTCCACCCCCTTGGCGATGTCGCTTTCCGAAAGAATCTTTTTTACGTCCATCCCCTTTTCCCAATCCTATGACACAGGTCAATACAGCAAAAGCATATCAGGATAATCCATAAAGGACAATCCCCATGGCGCCGAAGCCTCGCCGTGGATGGAGGATGCCAGCCAAAATAACGGCCATTGTCGCCAGATGGCGCAAGCCACTAGTGGCCCAAACCACTAGTGGTTCAAACCACTAGTGGTTCAAGACATCGTTGCCCTTATTCGGCGGCGGGCTCTTCCCCTTCCGGGGCGGGCGCCTGCTCCTGCTGGCCGCTGGCATCCTGGTTCGTCGCCTGGGCCGCAGCCTCCATCTCGTCGTGAGGATGCTCTTCCGCCTTCGGCTCTTCCGCCACCACATTCACTTTCACAACCGCGGTGACCTTGGGATGAAGCTTGATCTGCACCGAGGTTTCGCCCAGAGCCTTGATGGGGGAGCTGATGGCGATCCGTTTCTTGTCGATCTCGAATCCCTTCTCCTTAAGCGCGTCACACACATCCCCGGAGGTCACGGAGCCGAAAAGCTTGCCCATTTCCCCCGCCTTGCGGATGAACTCCAGGGTTCCCACCCCTTCCAGCTGCTTCCTTTTCTCCTCCGCCTCGCTGTGGATTTTCACCAGCTTTCTGGCGCGCTGCTTCAGGTTGTTCTCGTAGGTCTTCATGTTCACTACGGTGGCCTCGAAGGCTATCTTTTTGGGAAGCAGGTAGTTTCTGGCATATCCCGCCGCCACCACCACCTGGTCCCCAGCGTCGCCCAGGTTGGGCACATACTCTTTAAGTATTACTTTCATGATTCATATCTCCAGTTATCTTTATAATTAATGTCATTCGCCGGATATACCATTCAGATCGCGCATCTTGCGCAGATCCACCAGGGCGTCGACAAGCCCCAGGCTCCATAGCGCCAGCACCGACCATGGCATGGCTATGAGAATCAGTATATAGGCGATGGTTTTCACCATATGGGTCGCATTGGATTTCAACAGCAGATAGTGCGCCGTGGAAAGACCCTGGATGGAGTACACCATCCCTAGAACAAAAACGATATTCAACCCCAGCGCCGCGGGAAAACCACCAAGCCCGGTCAGCGAAAGGGCGCCTCCGCCCACCATGACCCAGGCTAGCTTCTCCGGCGCCCGCCACAGGGACAGGTCGTGCTGGGGCATATGGGCCTTCCAGTCAAACCGGATGGAAAGCGACCGCGCCACCAGAAAGTTGAGCAAGGCAAGAAACAGGGTCATGTTCAGCAATAGCGCGGGGAACACCGAGGAAAATATCCAGACAAGGTTTTGCCGTTGCGACTTTACGAACTCAACCAGTTCCTTGTCGCCACCGGCCTCCACCTGCTTATTGACCATCATCTCCACGGCTTTTGTCGATAAATTATCGACAGCCTGGGATAGGCTGGCCCCGGAGCCATAGGCCGTGATGACGAAAACCCCGATCACTCCCAGAAATGGAAGCAGCGCGGTCGTCGCCACAGTCTTGCCCATGGGGAACTCTCTTTTGAAGGCCTCCCCCGCCGCCAGCGCCATAAGAACGCAAACGGAAGTGAAAACCAGCGCCCACTCCACGCCGCTGATAATGTATACCGCCATGGCCGCGCCCAGGGCTCCCACGATCCCATATCCGCGGCCATGCCGCACAATGGCGATGTAGATGGGAATGGCCACCAGGGAAAGGGCAAAAGGAAAAACCACCGACAGATAGAACAGGAACACCGCCAGCCCCAATGGGGCCAGGTGGTACAACGCTCCTTTGCCCTGTCCAGGTTGTTCCATCACGCCTATCATTTCCCGCCAGGACCGGCTATATGTTTGTGAACGGGATAAGGGCGATATTGCGGGCCCGTTTGATGGCCACGGTCACCCTGCGCTGATGGGTGGCGCAGTTGCCCGATATCCTGCTGGGGATTATCTTCCCTCGCTCGGTGAGCATGTTCCGCACGGTCTTGATATCCTTGTAATCGATATCCTCAATCTTGTCCATGCAGAACCGGCAAATCTTCCTCTGGAAAAAAGGTCGGCGCCTGCCATCGGTGGCCGGCTTTCGTGTTCTCGGTCTCATCAAAGTAAATCTCCAATAAATAATTCAGCTTTCGGCGCGGCGGCAAGGGGATCACCCCAGACCGGAGAGCCGAAAAGCGTCTTGTTTTGTTTAAAAAGGGACGTCGTCCTCGAAGTTCCTGTCGCCGTCGGAAGTATCCTGCGGGCCACCCTGGCCACCCTGGCCACGTCCGCCCCCAAGGAACATCACATTCTCCGCCGTGACCTCCAGCTTGCTTCGCTTCTGGCCGTCGTCGGTCTCCCATTTGGAATAAGTCAGCCTTCCCTCGATGCACACCTGGCGCCCCTTGGACAGATACTCCGAAGCGGTCTCTCCCTGTTTGCCCCAAACCGTGATATCGATGAAAGCCACGTCCTCTTTCAGCTCGTCGCCCGACTTGTACTTCCGGCTCACCGCCAGCCCGAACTTGCACAACGCCATGCCCGAGGGGGTGTAGCGCAATTCGGGATCCCTGGTCAGGTTGCCGATCAGCAGTACCTTATTCAGGCTGGACATGGGACGTTTCCTCCGTCGCGGTCTCAGTTGGCGTGGCCTCGGATGCTACCGGCGCTCCGTTGTCCGCTTCGTCGCCGACCGCCGCCGGGGCCGCTTCTTGCGGGGCGTTGGGGTTGTATCCGGCGGAAGAATCCAGACGCACGATCATTCCCTTTAGAACGTTTTCGTTGTAGCGGAAATGCCGGGTCATTTTCTCCGGTGTTGTGGACGGGGAGGAGAAGCGGAAAAGCACATACTGCCCATATCGCTGTTTGGCGATGGTGTACGCCAGCCTTTTCTTCCCCCAATCGGAATGCTCGATGACACTGCCACCTTCGCCGATGACGATGGCCTCCACGGCCTTGACTTCCTTTTCGGTTTCCTCGGGCGTAAGATCCGCCTTCAGGATATATAAAGCTTCGAACTCTTTCACATGGCCTCCTTTCGGTTATTAAATAGCCCCGCCCATATGGCGTGGCAAGGAGTTTGAAGACCCATCACTCTACCAGACATTGCCATCCATGGCAAGGCCCTGGCCGGAAAGAGGGCAAATCCCGTAAAACGGACAGGATATATGAGGCGACGACAAATGGCCAGAGTCTTTGATATGGCGCAGAAGAAGTCTGATCAGCTTTGTTAGGGCGCCGGATCTGGTTAGTTTCCTGGGTTTGTCAGTTGACGCGTTAAAAATTAGTGAAAGCCAGGGACAGAGTGAGCTGTCGCATTATCATTGATTACTTCGGCTCGGTGCAGTTGGTTGTTTAACAGGGCGGACGGATTCATCGCCAGCGCATCGAATACGACGAGTATGGTATAATTTTCAGCGACACGAATCCTGGATTCCAGCCGTTCGGGTTCGCCGGTGGGTTGTACGACCAGCATACGAAGCTGACCCGCTTTGGCGTCAGGGATTATGATGCGCATACGGGAAGGTGGACGAGCAAGGATCCGATAAGGTTTGCTGGTAAAGCATTTAATTATGTCAACGGTGACCCGGTCAATTATATTGATATAGCTGGATTGGAGCGCATCGTACACGATATGGAGTGCGAAAAGGAGTGCTGGGATACTTTTAAGAGGAATAAAAGGTTAATAAACATAGCTCTAGTAGCCGCCTTGGCCGATTGTGCCACAAGCAATATAAATCCTGTTTCTACATCAAAATGCGTAGCTAAAGCTATTGCTGCGGCTTATGCGGCATTTGCAGTAAATGCCGATTGGTTACATGAATGCCTGCCAAAATGCATCCATGTATACCCTGACTGCCCAAGCACTTAGTATAATATCAGTGATGTTCATACTGCAATATTTCTTCTGTGGAGAGTGAATATGTATATGGGATCATGTATGGTAGTTGTTCCATTGGCAATAATGTACGGCCTTATTATTGGATATATATATTGTATATATGATTGCTTTCATATTAGAAAGGCAATATATTCAGGTCACAATGTCGATGCAGGTTTAACGGCATTCAGCATGAAGAGTAAGCGCCTTGCTGTTCTGTTGCTTGTATCCGTACTCTTATACATACCTATAAAATATAGTGAAATGAAGTACAACTTCTGTGCTTTTCCTGAGATTGCGATATCAAGTTATCTTATATATGCAATATGGGAATATTCACGTGTCGATTTCGATAATATGGGTAGTTTGTCAAGAAACAGACTAAGTCTATGCATTCAAGGCATGTCATTGGCATTTATTAAGATGACAATAACTTTATATGCTATGTATTTAGTGACGTATGGATACCTACAATATATTATACGCCCATTATTAACCATTGAACTTCCCCCGATTTGACGGACAGAATGTTTAGTTAGTAATCTGTAATTCAAGGAGGGAAGAATGAGCAAGAAACGGCGTAAATTCAGCGAAGAGTTCAAGGTCGAAGCGGTGAAGCTGGT
>JAOUPQ010000334.1 GCA_029879765.1 Nitrospinota bacterium
CCCCGCCGCCACCGGAATACCCATGGTGTTATAGAAAAAAGCCCAGAAGAGGTTCTGTTTTATATTGCGCACCATCGCCCGGCTCAGCCTCGCCGCCCGGGCCACGCCGCGCAGGTCTCCGGACATCAGCACGATATCGCCGGTCTCCATGGCCACGTCTGTCCCATGCCCCATGGCGATCCCCACATCAGCCCGCGCGAGAGCGGGCGCGTCGTTGATCCCGTCTCCCGCCATAGCCACTTTGCGGCCGCGCTGTTGCATTTCGCGCACTATCCGCTCCTTATCTTCCGGCAAGGCTCGGGCGGCCACTTCGTCTATCCCCGCCTCGGAGGCGATGGCTTTGGCCGCCAGCTCGGAGTCCCCGGTGATCATCATGGTGGTCATCCCCATGGCTTTAAGCTCCGTGATAGCTTCGCGGCTGCTTTGCTTTATCGGGTCCGCCAACCCCAGAACCGCCGCCAGCTTTCCATCCACCGCCATGACCAGAGGAATCTCCCCTCTTGCTCCGATCTGGTGGAGTATAGATTCCGCCGGAGCCATTTGCGCGCCTTCGTGCTCCACAAAATCCGGTTTGCCCACAATGACCCGCAGCCCATCCACCACCCCAGCGACACCGGAGCCAGGAGTGGACTTCACGCCATCGGCGATACGGCTCTGGATTCCCCGCGCCTGCGCCCCGTTCACAACCGCCAGCGCCAAGGGGTGCTCGGAGCCGGACTCCACAGCCGCCGCCATCCGCCACAGCTTCTGTTCTTCGAATCCATTCAGCGCATGAAAAGACACCACAGTCGGCTTCCCTTCGGTGATGGTGCCGGTTTTGTCGAACACCACGGTGTCCACCTGGTTCATGATCTCCAGGGCCGCGGCGTCTTTTATCAATATGCCCAGTTCCGCCCCGCGCCCGGAGCCGACCATGATGGCAGTGGGAGTGGCAAGCCCCAGCGCGCAGGGGCAGGCGATGATCAATACGGAGATGAATATGGTCAGCGCGAAGGTGAACGGCTGGCCCGCCAGCAGCCATGCCCCGGAAGAGAGCAGAGCGATCACCAGCACCACCGGCACGAACACACCGGAGACCTGGTCGGCCAATTTTGCTATAGGCGCCTTGGATCCCTGGGCGTCCTCCACCAGCTTTATTATCCTGGCCAGGGTTGTTTCCGCGCCGATCTTCTCCGCACGGATCTCTATAGCGCCCTCGCCATTGACGGCTCCGCCGGTGACCATGTCTCCCGGTTTCTTGAACACAGGCATGCTCTCGCCAGTGAGCATGGACTCGTCCACAGTAGTCTCTCCTTTAAGGAGCGCGCCATCGGTGGGGATCTTCCCTCCCGGACGGACCAGCAATATGTCGCCAGGGGCCACATCCTCCAGGGGGATGACCCTGGTGATTCCGTCTTCTATTAATGTGGCCTCCGCCGGGGCCAGGGTCATAAGGCGCTTTATCGCCAAAGAGGCGTTTTTCTTTGCCCTGTCCTCCAGATATTTTCCAAGCAGGACAAGGGCGATGATGAGCCCTGCCGCCTCGAAATAAAGGTCGTGGACCATATGATGGTTCCCCATGAAGATGGCCACCGTCCCTATGATCGAGTAGAGAGCCGCGGCGCCGGTGCCCATGGCCACCAGGGTGTCCATGTTCGGTCCGCCATGGATGGCGGCGTTGTATCCGGAAGTGTAGAACCTGCGTCCCGCGAACAGGATTGGCAAAGTCAGCAATAGCTGAAGCAGGGCGAATCGGACGGGATTGGTCTCCGGAGCGACAAAGCCGGGCAAAGGCATCCCCGCCATAGAACCCATGGTGACAATACCCAATGGGATGGCAAACCCGGCAGCCAGGGCCAGGTTGAATATTGGACGATGAATAAGCGGCTCATCCGGATCTTTCTGGGTATGAGCGTCCAGCGCCTGATAGCCCGCCTTCTCAATAGCCTTTTTCAGGTCGGATAGCCTGGCTTTTGACGGGTTATAGGTGATGGTGGCCTTTTCGGTGGCCAGATTCACCGCAGCCTCCACCACACCATCCGTCTTTTTCAGTTGCCGTTCAACTCTGGCCGAGCATGCGGCGCAGGTCATGCCACCCACGGGGATCACCACCCTGGCAGGGGCAGGCTCGGAAGCGTGATAACCCGCTTTCTCCACGGCCTGGATCACTTCGTCTTTGCCCAGACCCGGGGAAGAAGGGATCACAACCAGCTTTTCCGTCATAAGGTTGACGGAAGCCTGGGCCACGCCGGGGATCTTTTTCACAGAGCGCTCTATGGCGTTGGCGCAGGATGCGCATGTCATCCCCTGGATATCGAACGCTAGCTTTTCCGCTTCATGGGGAATGGGGTTTCCCTGGGATAGATTATCCCCCGGTTTAATTTCATGATCTGTGAACTCAGCGTCCTGGCTCATGATCCAAACCTCCGAATTAAACGGATAAGCCGCGTTGTAATTGGCGCTTCTTGCCCACCCCACCAGGGGAGGGCCATGGCTATAAATTACATCTCCCGCATGAAATTGTCAAGAGTTGTAGGTTGATGTAAGCAAACTCTGGCCTGCACCCTGAACTTCCCCCGAATTGACGGACAGAATGTTTAGTTAGTAATCTGTAATTCAAGGAGGGAAGAATGAGCAAGAAACGGCGTAAATTCAGCGAAGAGTTCA
>JAOUPQ010000097.1 GCA_029879765.1 Nitrospinota bacterium
ACGATGGGTTCAAGGAAGATGTGTTTTCATTCGCCAACAATATCCGAACCAGGGAAGGGGGCACCCATTTGGCGGGATTCCGGTCTGCGCTGACCAGGACACTTAACAATTACGCCTCCACGAACAACCTGCTTAAAAAGGACACTGCCATCACCGGCGAGGACGTGCGGGAAGGGCTAACCATGGTTCTCTCCGTCAAGCTTCCGGAGCCACAGTTTGAAGGTCAGACGAAAACCAAACTGGGGAACGCGGAGGTGCAGGGAAGAGTGGCGCAGCTGGTGAACGAGAAGCTGGGCCGATTCTTCGAGGAGAACCCGAAAGAAGCCAAGACAATAATCTCCAAGGCGATGTTGGCGGCCCAGGCCAGGGAAGCGGCAAAACGGGCCAGAGACCTGACCAGGATGAAAAGCTCCATCGAGGGCTCGCTGCTTCCAGGAAAGCTGGTGGCGTGCCAGGAGAAGGATCCGGAGAAATGCGAACTGTTCATAGTGGAGGGACAATCGGCCGGTGGATCCGCCAAACAGGGAAGGGATAGCGCCATCCAGGCGATTTTGCCTCTCAAGGGTAAAATCCTTAATGTGGAGAAAGCGCGGTTTGACCGAATGCTAGCCAGCGAGGAGATAAAAGCCCTGGTGATGTCCATGGGCACCGGGATCGGCAAGGAAGAATTCGATATCAGCAAGCTGCGTTACCATAAGGTTGTTCTTATGACCGACGCCGATGTGGATGGATCACATATCAGAACGTTGCTTCTGACCCTTTTTTACCGGCACCTGGAAGAGATTATCGCCCGGGGCCACCTGTATATTGCGCAGCCGCCTTTATATAGCGTGAAAAAGGGGAAACAGACCAAATATATAAAGGACGACAAGGAACTGGAGTCTTTTATCCTGGAGATTGGACTGAAGGACAAGACTTTGACCATTAACAGCGGAATTGAGAATCAGGAAGAGAAACTGACCGATAAGGCGCTGAAAAATGTCATAACCAAAATGATCGAATACAAAAGCATGATTTCCGCCCTGGACAAGCGGGGGTTCAAGGAAGCCCTGGTGGAGAAGATGCTGGATGAAAACATCATGGACAAGGAATTCTTCCTGGATCGGGAACGGCTGGACACATTCCTGGGAAAAATTTCCAATGACGGCTATGACATGAAGATAGTCGAGGACCTGGAGCATGGCGGCATGGCCATCGAGTGGTATAACAAAGAGCATGGGATCAAAAAGAAAATCAACTGGGATATGGTTCTCTCTCCGGAATATCAACTGGCCCATGCGATCCACCGGGTTTTGGAAAAGTTCAACAAGCCACCTTTCATATTAAGCTGGAAGGATCAGATAATAGAACTGGCGGATCGCAATGAGCTGATAGATTTTGTGTTAAACGCCTCCAAGGAAGGTGTGAACATAAAAAGGTTCAAAGGCCTGGGCGAAATGGGGGCCGAGGAACTTTGGGAAACGACCATGAACCCGGCCAGCCGGACATTGCAACAGGTGAAAGTGAACGACGCTGTGGAAGCGGATGACATCTTCACAGTCCTCATGGGGGAACAGGTGGAACCGCGGCGAGAGTTCATACAGACTCATGCCCTGGAGGTTGTGAGGCTGGATATTTGATGACTCTCCGTCTGCTGTCGCTGTTTCTTCTGGTGGCTCTGGCCATGTTCGCAGACGACGTGAGCGCACAGGCGCCCGCTCGATCCAATACAGTTCCCCAGGAATCGAACGATTCATCAAACATGGCCCCTGAAGAGGAAACCGATATCGAGGTGGTGGAGGAATATGTTCCTTCCAGGCAATATGCAGTGGTGCTTGATCCAGGTCATGGAGGGCACGACCTGGGAGTGCGAAGCTCGAAAAGCCAGCTGGAAAAAAGCATCGCGATGAAGCTTGCGTCCGCCATCCGGTCCAAGATCAGAAATAAATATGCAAATGTGACTGTACACCTTACAAGAGAGGGGGATCTGGAGCGATCATTGCTGCGAAGACTGGAATTCGCCAATTCAAAGAAAGCCGATCTGTTCCTCAGCATCCACACCAGCGGGGGGTTTTCTCCCCAGTCGCTGCCCGTGGATATATTCATCCCCGGCAACAGCACCAGAGCCAGCGCCGAGGAATGGGTGGCCTTGAACCGGCCATACAAAAACAAGAACAAGCTATTCGCCAAGTCATTATCCAGACATTTACAGAGTGTCGTTAAAGGGAGAGATATAGAAATAGTCGCCTCGGACCGGTTGATGCTGGAAGGGCTGGCCATGCCGGCGGCGATGATCGAACCTCTGGACCTGTCCAATCCACAGGATGAAATGTTGATCGAAAACGACTCATACATCAACCAGATAGCCAGTGCCATAGCCAAGGGAATTATTGACTATCTGGGAGTCCGTGATCCGGCGCCGGAACCGGAGGAATCGAATGAGTGATGATGTGAAAGATACCCCGGAAGAATTTGACGGGTCGGAGACCATAGAGCTGGGGCCGGAAAATATAATAAGAAGAAGGGCGCCAAACGAGGAAAACGAAGACTCCCAACCTGAAGGGATATCCGACGATTCCTCCGGTGAAGAGCCAAAGGAAAACTTTGAGACAGCGCCCACGGGGGACTTTCCCTCTTTTCCCGGCAGGATCCCTTCGGTTCAGATGCCCTTGATGGATGATTCAGCTGAAAGCCTGAAAAAATTAACCTACGAACCACCCTCGCAACTGGTGGATAAAGAAGAAGTTGAAAATCCAGAGGCAACCGGGAGCCCCGTTGATGGAGGTTTCGGGAACAGACGCTATCTGATATTTCTGACCATATTGATATTGACCGGGTTTCTGGCCTGGATCTTCCCCGATCCAGGTTGGCGGCCAAAAGAAGCGATGGTGGATTCGCAGATGGAAATAGGATCCGGCGCCAAGTCCGAGGCTCAACAGCTGGAGACAGTTACCACCATGCTATATGTGCCGGATAAAAATGTTTCAAATCTGGAAATAATAGAACATCCTGTCAATATGCCCCAGGAGCTGGAGGGGAAGATCAGGATTGTCCTCGAAGGTCTTTTCGCAGACAGCAATGCGCAAAACGTGATATTCCCCAAAGGGGTGGAAGTTCGCGGCGTGTATGTATATAAATCCACTGCCGCCATTTCCCTGGGTGGCGAGTTCAGGAAGGTCTTCCACGTCGGGGCCAGGACAGAGCTTCTGGCCGTATATTCCATCGTCAATACTGTCTGCCACAATTTCAAGCAAATCAAACAGATCCGCATTCTCGTGGATGATGTGGAGGAGGAGATATTCGTCTCCCATGTTGATATCAGCAGACCTTTGGGTGTGGATAACACCTTTGTCGTCAAAACGAAAAAGTCAGTGAAGAAAACCAGCAGTACCAATGTGAAGCCTGAATCCAAAAAAGAGACAGTATCTGGCGGCAAACATGGTGGATGACAGGCCCATAGGGATTTTCGATTCCGGAATCGGCGGCCTGACAGTGCTGAAAGAGATTCACGCCCTCCTCCCCCACGAGGAGCTTATATATCTGGGCGACACAGCCCGGGTCCCCTATGGCGGCAAGTCGAAGGAAACGGTGCTGCGATATACCCTCAACAACGTCAGGTTCCTGGAAGCTCAAGGGGTCAAGTTGGTGGTAGTGGCCTGCAACACCGCCTCCGCCTATGCCTTGCCGGAACTGCTGGATCATGACAATCCCCCGGTGGTGGGGGTCATAGAGGGAGGTGTGGAAGCGGCGGCCAACAGCAATGGCGCCCGCATCGGGGTCATAGGCACGGAAGCCACCATAAACTCCATGGCATACCAGAATGCGGTGGCCAGGCTGCGCCCTGGCAGCCAGGTTCTGGCCAAGGCTTGCCCCATGTTCGTGCCACTGGTGGAGGAGGGGTGGGTGGACAACGAAATCGCCCTGGCGGTGGCGCATGAGTATCTGCATGAGTTCCAGGGGAAGGTGGACGCCCTGGTGCTGGGATGCACCCACTACCCGATGCTGAAGACTATAATATCCAGTGTGTTGGGTGAAAGCACCATACTGATAGACTCCGCCAGGGAGACGGCGCGGATAGTGAGCCGAACCCTGGACCGGTTGAATATAGCATGTCAACCAAGGCAGAACAGACCACGGATAAGGTTCCAGGTCACCGACTCGCCAAAGAGGAGCATGGAAGTGGCTCGCAGGATGGTGGGGCAGGTGGATATCGATGACGCTGAGTACGTGGACATAACATAAACATCAAATGGAATCAAAATGAACAGAAAAGACGGGCGAGGAAATGGCGAGTTGCGCCCCATAACTATCGAGACAGGTGTGGCCCCCTATGCGGAAGGATCCGCCATGGTGAGCGCGGGGAACACAAGAGTGCTATGCGCGGCGTCTGTGGAGGAAGGAGTTCCATCTTTCCTCAAAGGAAAAGGGAAAGGATGGGTGACGGCGGAATACGCCATGCTGCCCAGGGCCACCCACACTCGCACCAGCAGGGAACGGCGGGGCGCGGGAGGACGAACCATGGAGATCCAGCGGCTGCTCGGCAGGAGCATGCGGGCAGTGGTGGAAACCGCGAACCTGGGAGAGCGTACTGTCATCATCGATTGTGATGTCATCCAGGCCGATGGGGGCACCCGGACCATGGCGGTGACCGGCGCCTTCGTGGCTATGCATCAGGCCATGGCAGGCCTGGTGGATCGGGGGATAATCGCGAGAAACCCGGTGGTCGATTTCGTGGCGGCGGTCAGCGTTGGGATCATTGATGGAAAGCTGGCCCTGGATCTTTGCTATGATGAAGACAGCCAGGCGGATGTGGATATGAACGTGGTGATGACGGGGGCCGGGAAGTTTATCGAACTGCAGGGAACGGCGGAGAGGATCCCCTTCGGAAAAGATGACCTGGACCAGTTGCTGGATATGGCTTCCGGAGGAATCAGGGAAATGATCAGTATGCAGCGAAGTTCGTTGGGTTTGAATGAATCAGGAGGGGTTAACATATGAAAGGCAATGAAGATACATCCATGAGTGAAGAAAAAATATCGGGATCAGGCGAATCGAAACCTTCCGGCCGCATGATCCTTTTCTGGGTCAGCCTCCTTTCCTTGTTCATTGAAATCCTGATGATCCGTCATCTGGCCAGCGAAATACGTATTTTCGCGTATTTCAAGAACCTGGCGTTGATCGGAGCATTCCTTGGCTTGGGTTTCGGCTACCTCTATAAGCCAAAAATTCCTATCTGGGTGACTGCTGTTTGCATGGCGATGATCGCGCTGGCCACCCACCCCTACTCGGGATTCGCCAGCATATCGGAGTTCCTTAGCTTCAAAGATATGAATACATGGTCTTCATCCGAAGTAGAGATCCATATAGCGCTGTTTGGCCTTCTGATGCTTGCCATTGTTTTCTTTCTGGTGATCCTTGCCATGGCGCCCATGGGGCAGGTGCTTGCGGAAATATTCGACAAATCGCAAAACAGGATTCTTGATTACTCCATAAACATAATCGGCGCATTGGCCGGGATATGGCTCTTCTCCCTGATGAGCTTCATGATGCTCGATCCTGTATATTGGTACCTCTTCGGCGCTATCGGATTGATGGTTCTTATATTGAAGGATTACCGGCAGATGGCAATTATCGGCGCCCTTACCCTTGTTATGGCCTTGACCCTTTCGATGCAAGGCAGTCCGAGAGTGACTACAAAGTGGTCCCCATACCAGAAAATCGATGTGAGCGAGAAAAAACTGGTTTATATAGTTGATGGTGAGCGCAATGAGATCGACTATCATTACCTGAGCGTAAACAGCACCCTGTATATGTTCCTCCTGGATTTGAGCGATAATTTGCGGGCGAAGCACCCAAAACTGTTCCAGGAGCAGTACAAGCAATACTATTACTACGATTATCCCTATAACTTTCCTAAAAAACTGGATGAGGTGCTTATTCTGGGTTCCGGCGGAGGAAACGACATTGCCGCAGCGCTGCGCGCTGGCGCCAGGCATGTCACCGCAGTGGAGATAGATCCGGTGATTATTGAATTCGGCAAAAAACTGCACCCGGAAAAGCCATACCTATCAGAAAAAGTGACGATAATAAACAACGATGGACGAAACTTCCTGCGCAACACAGATAAAAAATTCGATCTGATTGTTTTAGGCCTTGTAGATTCGCACACTCTTACTTCCAATTTTTCCAACACCAACCTAGACAGCTTCATGTACACCCACGAAAGTGTGGGAGATATGCGGGATAGGCTCAACGACGATGGTGTGTTGGCTCTATCGTTTCAGGTGGTATTCGGTTGGATGGGATCAAAAATATTCCACATGGTGGACGGTCAGTTCGGCTCCGAACCTACAGTCGCTTACTATTCTTCAGACTACCTGAGCAAGATAATGGGAACTGGAGGCACATATTTCCTGGCGTCAAAAAATAAGAGTCTGCTTAGTGAAAAATTAGATGAGGATAGTCACCTAAAGAACAGAGTATATAAAAGCCGCTATATAGCCTCTGTTTATAAAAATTTTAATGCTCAGCAACAAACCGACGACTGGCCATATCTATACATAGAAACAGCTACCATTCCAACTCTTCATATCCTTGTGACGATGTTGTTGCTGATCGTTTTCCTGGTTCTGGCCATCACTATGTTCGGCTCTCCGGGAAAAAGCGACCTGCATTTCATGGGGCTGGGGGCGGGTTTCCTGCTCATGGAAGTGGCAGTGATAAGCCGGTTCGGCCTCTTCTGGGGCACCACATGGATAATAAGCTCCATCGTCATTTCCCAGATTCTGGTGGCGATCCTCGTGGCCAACAGCCTGTACCTTTGGCGCGGCAAGGGCCTCCCATTTCCCGTCATATACGCGATTATCTTCGTTTCCCTGGCGGCGGTGTATATGGTTCCGCTCACCTCCGGCTGGGTGATTCTTCTGTACATGGTCCCCTTCGTGGCCATCGGGCTGCTCTTCGCCCAATCCTTCGACAACGCCCCGGTCCCCTCCAAGGCCCTGGCGTATAACCTGTTCGGATCGCTGGTGGGTGGACTGTCGGAAAGCCTAAGCTTCGTCTTCGGGATCAGCGCCCTGATACTGGTGGGGATGGTGTTCTATGGCTTCTCCGCCATCTTTACGGGAGCGGTAAAAAAATAATTCAGGTTTTGGAATATACCTCTTCCGCTGGATTTAACGACCGAGGACAAAAAGTGAAGTAAAGTTGGCTGCGGCATTCCTCCATGGGAGTGAGTGAATTAAAACTATAAAATATAGGATGCCAGGTATGGATATGACAGAAAACGCCAATTCCCTGAAAAATGAAGAGGAGGCTGGCGGCAGACTGATGTTGTTCTGGGTCAGCATGCTGGCGTTGTTCATCGAGATAATGCTAATCCGCCACTTGGCCAGCGAGGTGAGGATATTTGCCTACTTTAAAAACCTGGCTCTGATCGGCGCGTTTCTTGGCTTAGGATTCGGTTACCTTTACCGGCGGCGTGTATCCCCGGCGTTGACCGCCGTTTGCATTGCCCTGGTAGCTCTGGCCACCCACCCCTATGCGGGATTCAATTTGATATCGGAGTTGCTGGATTTCGGTGATTTCAATTTATGGTCCACGCCAGGAGCAACCCTGCCGAAAATAGCCCAGGGAATCGTCATGCTGGCTGTTCTGTTCGGCCTGGTCATTGTTTCCATGATCCCCATGGGGCAGGTATTGGCCAGGATATTCGACAGATCTGACAACAGAATATTAGATTACTCACTGAATATTTTAGGATCTATCGTCGGAGTATGGTTGTTTGCGTATGTAAGCTTCGAGCGCCTGGATCCTGTGTTCTGGTACATTTTCGCCCTGATTGGGTTGTTGCCTCTTTTCAAAACAGATCTGCGCGGTATCGCAATCACCGTGGTCGCCGGTGTTCTATCCGCAATATCGCTGGTCGGCGCCGATCGAATGATGGGAGAGGTGGTCTGGTCTCCATACCAGCAGATAATAAGAAATGGCCAGGCATTAACCTACGAAGAAGATGGCGAGAAAAAACGAATTGAAATTCAATTTTTAATGACAAACAAAATGTTCTACCTGTACCTCCTGGATCTTAGTGACAACTATTTTGCTCAGCATCCACGATGGTTTGATATGGCTAATAGAAAATATTACTACTATGATGTGCCATACAATTTGCCCGACAAACTGGATGAAGTTCTTATCTTAGGCTCCGGTGGCGGCAATGATGTGGCGGGAGCTTTGAGGGCCGGGGCCCGCCATGTCACCGCTGTGGAGATCGATCCGGTGATTATTGATTTTGGAACACGTTTTCACCCCGAAAGGCCGTACAGCTCCGATAGAGTCACTATAGTCAACAACGACGCCAGAAATTTTCTGCGCACAACGGATAAAAAATACGACCTGATTATTTTAGGCTTGGTGGATTCACACACAGTCACATCCAGCTTTAGCAACACCAATCTGGACAGTTTCCTGTACACCCGAGAGAGTGTGGGCGACATCAAGAAACATCTGAAGGAAGATGGTGTCATGGCTTTGTCCTTTTACATGATATACGACTGGATAGGCGCAAAAATATTCAGGATTATTGAATCTGAGTTTGCCACCCAACCCGTCATTATCAATTATCCTCTGGATTGGGAACACCGATATATCGGCAATGGCGGCACATACTTTGTCGCCGCCAAAGATATGGCCAAAATTAAAGAAAAAATCGACGCGGACCCCAGGATAGCAAGGAAGGTCATGATGAGCCTTCCACTAAAAGAAAGATTTTTAGAAATTGAAGCGCAACAGCAAACCGACGACTGGCCATATCTGTATATCAAGGAAGCCACCGTGCCGAGCCTGCACCTTCTGGTGACGGTTATGTTGCTGATCGTTTTCCTGGTTCTGGCCATCACCATGTTCGGCTCTCCGGGAAAAAGCGACCTGCATTTCATGGGCCTTGGGGCGGGTTTCCTGCTCATGGAAGTGGCGGTGATAAGCCGGTTCGGCCTCTTCTGGGGCACCACATGGATAATAAGCTCCATCGTCATATCCCAGATCCTGGTGGCGATCCTCGTGGCCAACAGCCTGTACCTTTGGCGCGGCAAGGGCCTCCCATTTCCCGTCATATACGCGATTATCTTCGCCTCCCTGGCGGCGGTGTATATGGTCCCTCTCACATCCGGCTGGGTGATTCTTCTGTACATGGTCCCCTTCGTGGCCATCGGGCTGCTCTTCGCCCAATCCTTCGACAACGCCCCGGTCCCCTCCAAGGCCCTGGCGTATAACCTCTTCGGATCGCTGGTGGGTGGACTGTCGGAAAGCCTCAGCTTCGTCTTCGGGATCAGCGCCCTGATACTGGTGGGAATGGTGTTCTATGGCTTCTCCGCCGCGTTTGTGGGTGCGGTGCACAGGAAGTAAATTGATTGGGGGGGGGCAAGCTCTCCCCCCTGTCACCCCCGGACCCTATGCGGGATCTTCCAGCAGGTGGCCCCTCTCTCTGGCTTTGATCTCCTGGCGTATATCCTCCGGGCAGTTGGCGCGGATGTATGCTGCTATTTCAGAATAAATGGCTTTTTCTGTCTTCGAATGATCCAGACTCGCTGATATTTCAAGAAACCTCTGTGTGATAAAACTGCTTTCAAAAGCGAATATTTTATTAAATGCGATGAATCCATTTTTGTTGGATACCAGTGCAGCAGGCCGTTCCCATGGTGAAGTCTGGGATTTTATGACATCTGCTTTAACTTTTTTCAGATAATCCTGCTGATACCTTCCTTCGCATTCGGCGATTATCCTATCCCACTCGGTGTCATCTTTTATGGTGGTATCCGGGTTGAAACAAAGAATATCCGCAATATTGGCCCCAGAAAAGTCAGCGCCATAAATCCTGGAAAGGCTGATATTTGCGCCCTGCATGTTTGCCCCGCTCAGTTTCGCCCCCTGCAGGTTTGCCCTGCTCAGGTTCGCCCCCTGCAGTTTAGCATCAAATAAGAACGCCCCCTGCAGTTTCGCCTCGCTCAGG
>JAOUPQ010000335.1 GCA_029879765.1 Nitrospinota bacterium
ACCTCCTGCTCCGTCTGGCCATGGATCATGGTGAAAAGGTGGTATGGCCACCCCTCGAAAGAAGGCCGCTCATAGGCATGGCTCACCTCGGTGAACGAGGCCAGCTTCTCGCCGATCTCCTTGCGCATTGCCTGGTCCGGCACGCTCCATATCCCCATCCCGTTGGCGCGGAACCCGGCCTTCTGGTGGCGAAGGGTGGCGCCGAACCTTCTGTAATATTTCTTTTCGCCATAATCGCGCACCCGGGCGATCACCTCTTCCTCGGACAACCCCAGCCGGGCGCCGATATCGGCGAAGGGGGTGAGGGTCATGGGCAGCGTGCCCTGCAGTTGGGCCATGATATCCGCGTCCTGCGGCGTGATCTCTTTTTTCATCTCGTCACTCCCCTCCCGATTCCTTGAACTTGAAGTCCACCTTGATCTTGAATTTCTGGAGCATCGGCATGTTATACACCGGCCCCATGCCGCAGCGCCGCTCGATCTCCCCCAGGATGGCGGCCACGGCATCCTCGTCCGGGGCGATGAGGGTGAACCAGAGGTTGAACTCATGGGCCCGCTCATAGTTGTGGGTAACGCCGGGGTATTCACCCACCACCGCGGCGGCTTCCTCGATCCGGCCCGCGGGGATCTTCATGGCGCACAGGGTGGAGGTCCACCCCAGCCCCCGCGAATCGAAGCTGGCGCCCAGCCTGCGGATCACGCCGGAGTCCACCATGGCCTTGACGCGATCGAACGCCTCCTCCTCCGCCAGGCCCACCGCCGCGCCGATGGTCTGGTATGGTCGGCTCTCCACAGGAAAGCCGGTCTGTATCATATTCAGGATTTTTTTGTCTACATCATCCATGGTTTCAAGCCTTGAGTTATGGAAGAAACTCCATGACGGCGAAAAACGCCGCTGGTCGAATAATAAACTTACACTTTGTGGAGGGGCGCCGTCCAGCGCTAAGTGGCGCTCGCACACGGGGATGAAGATATACCGTAAAGAATCGACTGTTGATCCCTGTAGTGGTGTATGGTTGAATAGGGCGTACCACAATCACGATTTAACGGGAGAACGACATGCGTTTTGTGAATATCCTCGTCGCCGCCATGCTCGTTTTTTCACTCCCCATGGCGGCTGGGTGTGGCGATTTGAAAACCGCCGAGGCCACCGCCCCAACCGACGGCGCGGGGAATGGGGCCGCAGACCCGATTATCGGCAACTACTACTTCGTATACACCCAGACCTGTTTCGACTATCTTTCCGAAGCGGCCATATATCATGTCACCATCGTTGGGAAAAACGGGAACAGAACCGACCAGGGGACAGATGTGTACAGCGGTTTCGGCCTGGAGAGCGGTGGGTGGAAACCGGCCCTGGTGGCCTGGCTACCCTCCCTGGGCAGCTATCTTATGGTGGTCACCAGAAAAGATGTGGACTACTCCTTCCTCTATACCATGGACGACCAGCATCGCCTTTCGGGGGAAACCACCGCCACTTTCAAAGGTGGAGACGTATATTGCACCGGCTCCCTCGACGCCTCCCAGTCCCGAAGATTCGACCCTGGCGCCTGGCAGTAGCCGGGCCACATTCCCCCGTCATGCCGGTGGCCTGTCTGATATCATGGGCCGATCTGTTCCAAGGATAGGTGACCGTTCATTTGAATAAGGCATATATACCCGGCATCGTGGCGGCGCTGGCCCTGTTGCGCATAGCGGCGGGATGGGGGGCGCCTTTGACATATTCCGCATACTCCCCCTCGGAGGATCCCGCCTGGTACTGGGCGGGGAAAAGCCAGACCCGCGCCAGGGAGTTGCTCCCCCTTATCCCGGATCGGTTGCCCGGCCCGCTGGACGCATGGGCGGGGGGGGCGCGCAAGACGATAATCCTGGAGGCGCCCGCCAATGCCACGGTGATGGAGATCGCCTTCGCCGACGCCCACGAATCCGCCCCGCCGCTGATCCGGGCCCAGGCGGGGGAGATGGCGCTGGCCGAGTTCCGGCTGCCCAAGGGAACCGGCGGCAAGGGGGAAAAGAGCGACATCCCGTTTCATATCCAGAAAGTCCGGATGACAGCAAAGCAGCTGGCATCCTCCGGGGGTCTTGTCTCCATATCCACAGAAAACGGCTCCTGGGCCGCCCTCCATTCCATTACCTTCAGGTCGGCTCTCCCCATCTGGGAAACGCTGATCGGCGCCATTGCCATCGGCCTCTCTATATACTTTCTCCTTCGCCCAAGCCCGATGAAGGCTCGGGAAGCCCCTGCCCAGGAGGGCCAACGCGCAATCCTCTCCGTTTTCGCCACTGTTTCCCTTATCCTGGCCATCCTTCTTCCCGGGTCGAACCTCGGCGTTTTGGACGGACTTCCCATGGGCGCCCTGGAGGAGACGCTGGTGATGATGGTGGCGATCCCGGCGCTGATTATCTTCGGCCCCGGTTTTTTCCGGCTTCCATGGCCTGCGGGGGCGGCGTTTGGCCTGCTGGTTATCAAGGTGGCGTTGTGGATGGGCGCCCCGGCTGGGGGGATGGCGATAAAAATTTATGACACTCCGTCCCAGGCCACCAGCGGAAATTTTCAACGAACCTACGACACCCTTATGCACCCCGGCATGTCGGCCAGGATAACCGCCCCTCTCGTTGAAGGAAGCCGGTTC
>JAOUPQ010000336.1 GCA_029879765.1 Nitrospinota bacterium
GCGAGGGTCTTTATCATCTCCTCCCCCACGGCGCCGGTGGCGCCCACTACTGCCACTACGTATTGCTTCTTGCTGTCGGAGTTCATAACACCATCACTTGCTCACAGAGCTTGTAAACGTTTCCCTCGGCGCCGGTGGCGCCCACTACTGCCACTGTGTATTGCTTATTGCTATCGGAGTTCATAACACCATCACTTGCTCACAGAGCTTGTAAACGTTTCCCTCGGCGCCGGTGGCGCCCACTACTGCCACTGTGTATTGCTTCTTGCTGTCGGAGTTCATTCGATCCTCTCCGCCAGCAACCGGCCCATCTCGGCGCAACCCACCAGCTTCATGCCTTTTGTGTGGATATCCTTGGTCCTGTAACCTTCATCCAACACCCTTTGCACCGCGTTTTCAATATCCCTGGCGGCCGCCTGGCCGTTCTCCCCGGCGGCGGGGGTGTATTGCAACAGCATCGCCGCGGAAAGAATGGTGGCGATGGGATTGGCGATATCCTGACCGGCGATGTCTGGGGCGGAGCCGTGTACTGGCTCATATAGCCCCTTGCTGCCACACAAGGAAGCGGACGGGAGCATGCCTATGGAGCCGGTGAGCATGGCCGCCTCGTCGGAGAGAATGTCGCCGAACATGTTGGTGGTGACGATCACGTCGAACTGCTTCGGGTTGCGCAAAAGCTGCATGGCGCAGTTATCCACATACATATGCGACAGCTCCACATCCTGGTACTTCTCCTGGTGCACCCGGGTCACCACCCGGCGCCACAGCTCCGTGCACTCCAGCACATTGGCCTTGTCCACACTGCATACTTTATTGCTCCGCTTGCGGGCCGCCTCGAACGCCACTTTGGCGATCCTCTCGATCTCCGGTGTGGTGTATACCATGGTGTTGAATCCGCGCTCCGTCCCATCAGGGAGCGTTTCCACCCCTTTGGGCTTGCCGAAGTAGATCCCTCCGGTCAGCTCTCGCACCACCAGGATGTCCAGCCCCTCGATAATCTCCCTTTTTATGGAGGAAGCGTCCGCCAGGGCGGAATAGACGATGGCAGGGCGCAGGTTGGCATAGAGGTTAAGCTCCCCTCGCAAACCCAAAAGCGCCCGCTCCGGCCGAACTGAGTAGTCCAGACCCTCCCATTTTGTCCCCCCCACAGCGCCCAGAAGTATGGCGTCCGCGTCCTGGGCCAGCTTGAGAGTGGCTTCCGGCAAGGGATGTCCATGGGCGTCATAAGCGCATCCGCCCACCAAGGCTTTTTCGCTTTCTATCCCCAGATTGTATTTATTATCCAGCCTGGCAAGAAGCGCCAAAGCCTGATCCACCACTTCCACACCGATCCCGTCGCCGGGTAAAACCGCAAGTTTCATATGCCCATAAAATAAAGTTTGTTGTTTTAGTTAGTCTACCAGCGTGAACCTGAGTACACAACCAATAATAAAATATGGCTTATCGGTTCTACTTACAAGCAGATACGCCGTTTTGTTGTTCTGATTCTTTAAGGTATGTCCCTTTGACGGTTGTTTATTTAACACTTATACGTAAAGCATTGAATACATTGCATGTAATTAAAGACGAATTTCACAACTATTACATTAAGTATTGCTAAATTCCCTTGATTTTACCCTCAAATTGACTAAACTTAATGCTGTAAGTCAGTGGTAAATAATCTTGGGTCGCAAAAGGTTTGTGATTCTTGTCGAAGTCAGGAAAAGTGGGGATAATGAAATCGTCAAATAAAGTCAAGGAATTCAGGGACAACTTGATGATGTCCAAAGCTGAACTGGCAAGGAAGGCCGGGATATCAGTTCAGACTCTGAATCGAATCGAGCGAGGGGAAGTTTGCCGGGTGGATACCCAGCGCAAGATCCTGGAAGCTCTAAGCGTAATGGTTGAAGATAAGAAAACTATCTTTCCTCAGGATTGATCCTGCGCCACCGCTTATATTTGTCTACTGCCGCCAAAACGAGGTAATGACGGATATAGCGGAAATGTAGCATTTCCAGTCTTTCTTTGGGACGCTACATGCCAAAAACGGAACCTGGGTCATTCTGGAAGGCTCAGGGCGAAAGCTTCGAACAACTCTTTCAATATATCGATCTCCCTGGGGGAGTCCGGTTTCCTTTCGCCAAGGAGATTTCCGCTTTTAAGGCTTATCCCTGCGCTGGAGGATCCGATATAGGCTTTCTGTCTGCTGGTTTTCGATATTGACTTCTTTATCTTCCCGTTCCACACCTCCTCCCCAGTCTTCAGGTCATAAACGGTGAAAAGGACTTCCATGGTTCTTCGCGTTTCAAACGTAATTTCCTTGCCGCTATGGATTTTGCTTTTAACGTTTTTCTTGTTTTCCGTCTCTTTTTTATGATGAGACGTGTAATGGACGCTATTATTCTCCTCTCTGGCCAGCAGCAGATACCTCCCTTTCGTTTTCAGGTTCCTGATAGCGTCGAGCCATTTTTCACCTGGCGCCCTGTTTTGGAAATATTCCCCGGCGAATTCCTGGTATCTTTCCTTTCCCATCCCTGCGACAAATGCGTCATAGCCTTCCACGGGATAGGCCGACCTTTTGGCCCTGACGGCCTCTTCAAGGATTTTGGAGTTGAGCGCGGAGCGGTCGGGGTCGATGGAAATGT
>JAOUPQ010000098.1 GCA_029879765.1 Nitrospinota bacterium
ACTTGATGTTTTTGGCGAGCCCCTGTGCGATCGCCTCCAGTTTCTTTCGGTCTGTCGTCATGCTCATTATCCTCCTTTGTGAAGATTAAGGATTTATGAGCAGTTACACAATTTAATTTACAGGGTTCAGGTGAATACTATCACTGTACACCTGTGCGATCGCCTCGAGTTTCATTCGGTCTGTCGTCATGCTCACTATCCTCCTTTGTGAAGATTAAGGATTTATGAGCAGTTACACAATTTAATTTACAGGGTCTCCCGGCTTAGGCAGTATATCTTGGTGTGTAACAGATCTCTTTGTGTATCTATTCTTAAATAAAAAAGAAATTCTTTTGTCTATCATATTTATTAAATCTTTACGTGTCCAAATTAGATTTGCGCAGATATCATGTACTTTTTCTTCCTGGTCTCCATGTTGCCTAGTTATTTTCATTACATGATCAAGTAGATCTACTCGTAATGCAATGATTACTTTGGCGTTTCTTATACCTCTAAAGTCATTAATAATATCAATAAGTGCCCTAATTATTCGATATTTTAGGTTGTTCTCAACCCATGATGTGTCAAGATCATCTACTATTACATAATATGATTTTTGGTCATTTGTAAGGACATGCTTATCCAGAAAATCAAAAATCCTGTTAAGACTTTTAATTTGATCATTCTGGACGAATCTCTGGCCAATTACGCGAAGCTCTTTAATTTCTTCATTACTTATAGTAGCTCCGGATTCTAGTTTTGAAGATATGATAGGAACTCTGGTCATAACCTCAGAAGCAAGGGACGCTTCAATTTTATTAGTAAATTTTGTAGTGCCTTTTTCCGTGTCATCCCAAAATGAATCATTCCACTCTTGAAAATAGGCATTACATTCTTTGTAATGTGGTGTCCGCATTTGCTTGTCAAAAGTTGACATGATGCGATAGAAAATACTCTTGTCCTGTGCATCGTTCAAGTTGTACACTTTTTTTATAAGCTCTAGTGTTATGACGTGTCGCCAAAGTGTCTTAAAAACTGGGCCAAGGTTGATTCCTAAGTTTACAAAATTATTAATGACATTGCACGATGATATGTAATTCATCGAAACATCAATCGGCTTTATTCGGATGACATGATCATGCATATTTTCTAAATTCATTAGTAATGCTGATTTACCAGCACCAGTGCGTCCGAGCAAAATGGATTTAGGGTTTTTGCAGTCGGATATAATATTGGCAATGCCTGTGTCAATGAAGCATTGATCCAAAAAGGAGTCATTGGCTGCATCCATGGCTCCAAGCTCGTCATCACTGCGAAAATATATTTTGTCAGTATCTGTATTAATGTTTTTCGACATCAGGTCACCGAAATTACAATATTGTTTTTGGCCCCATGCTACCACTAGGGCGTAAAAGTAGCAAGACATCTACTCCTCCTCATCCGGGCCATACTCCAGCCTGTAGCTGTTGTTGCGGGCCAGCCAGTCCGCCATAGCCCCCACCGGCACCCGGCGATGACCCCCCGGCGTGCGAAAGCTCTCCATCCCCCGGCTGTCGCGGCCATCGATTCCGTCAGGCTCCCACATGTCGCATAAAGCCACCACAGTCCCCCGCGAAACCCCCAGCAACCTGGCCACATGCCCCACGGCGAAGGAAGCCCTCTTCTGCATCCCCGCCGCCGCCAGCATCCGCTCCAGATGCCGGTTGTTTCCTGTTTCCATTGTCGTCCACATCTCTCTCCCTCCTGTTTTCTGATCCATATGGTGAATTGCTTTTACTGTTCTTCCTGCCGCCGCCCGCAGACTGGGCATCGCCCTCGACGAAGGGCGCGCTGGCACTCCGGACATTCCGCCGCCACACTGGGCCGTGCGGGGGAGGGGGGCGGTTTCGTGGCGGCGCCCCCATTCCTTCCGGTTTTTCTTCTCACTGCTTTTTTTGATTTCATCTCAGTACACCGACAGACAGGCCAGCAGCACCGTGGCCGTTGGGCCCATGCTCTGGTAGGCCGGATGCGCCTTGTCGCCGAAGATCAGCGGCTCGGTCAGGGCCCCCATGCCGGCCAGAAAGGGGGTGCGGGTTTCGGCGGTCCATTCCGTACCGATCTGATGGACCCGACATAGCGCCGCGCTCTCGTCCCACTGGCAGTCAAACAGATATCGGCTCTCCGGATACAGCCAATGCTCGAACTGGTCCATCGGCTCCTGGCGCGGGGAGCGGGCGCCGGTGGGGAAATGCTGGGCGGTCCATCGGGTGAACATATCCTCGCCATGACGCCATGTGTCGGCGGAAAAAACTATCCTGTAGCGCGATCCTGGACGCACAGTGGAAATGATCAGCGAGAAGCTGTCCCGGTCCGCCTCGGCCAGGGCGCCAAAACCGGTTACCTTGGCGGAGATGCGTCCGCGAGCCAGGGGGTGGCCCCCCAGCTCCCCCGGCATGGTGATGAATTGCCTGGCAGGTTCCTCCAGTCCTTTCCGGAACCGGGCCGGGGTGGTGTGCCCCAGAAGAGCGCATGCGCCGTCGCCTGGGGCAGAGGGAGGGCTGACAGAGGGTTTTTCATCTTCGATGTCATCAACCACCGGGGAGGGGGAGGGCGGAAGAGAGCAGCGGGTGGTCATGGAGGCGGGTTCCAGAATATAAGCCCCGCCCCTGGATTTGCATTCCACCTCCTCCTGCGTCATCCTTTCCACCACCGGGGAGAAAGCCTGGCAGGAGGCGGACAGGGTTATGATGAGCAGGATCATAGCCCTGGATGGGGATAAAATCTGTTTCATGGCAATTCCTTTCTACTGTTCGTTTGATTACAAGGCTTGTAATGTTTGTCGTGTAAACTGGAGTTTTTCGGCGATGTAAGGTAAAATAGGCTTATCTGGCTGGCGACCGCCTTCCGAAAAGTGGAGCGGAGTAAGGAGAAAATGACGATCATGGGCTACCTTAAAAATATAACGACGAATAAACAGCACTATTGTGCGCATAATACGTACAAATGTGCGCTTTGTCAACATATTTGTGCGTTATCGGCCCGCGCAACTCTAACTACCTGATTAATATGGCTTTTCGTGAAAGACTGGAAGTGATAGTCAAGGAGTCCTCCTTGCGCACCATCGCCAGAGAAACAGGAATATCCGAAAGCGCCATCAGAAAATGGCTTAAGGGGGACACGGAGCCTGCCCTGGGCAACCTGGTGGCCCTGGCGCAGATGGGGGGGGTTAATGTGGAGTGGCTGGCCACCGGTGATGGGCCGATGCGCAAGGGGGAGCGGTCTCATGTGGAATCCCCGTCCCTGCAGGAGAAGCTGGATCGGCTGGATAGGCGGAGCCATACCGGAAAACCGGGGATCGATCTTTCCAAACCGGAAATCCACGACATGATGGGACGGCTGGCGGAGCGCTATGGCCTGAGCGAGCAGAAGCTGGCGCTGGTGATAGACAACCTTTGTTCTGTCGGGGTGGGGGATGATTTTGTGATGGTTCCCCGCTACGACGTGTCCGCCTCGGCCGGGCCGGGGGCGGTGAGCGAGGGGGAGCGGGTGATGGACAGGATAGCTTTCCGGCTGGACTGGCTGCAAAGAGAGCTGCGGCTGCCGGTGGGGGGGCTGGTGGTGGTGCGGGCCAGGGGGGACAGCATGGAGCCCACCATCGACGAGGGGGATATCCTGCTGGTGGACAGTTGCCAGGAGCGGCTGACCGATGGGGGGATCTTCGTGATCCTGCGGGGCGATGAACTGGTGGTCAAACGGATCCAGAACACCGCCGACGGGTTCCTGCTGGTCTCGGACAATGGACGCTATCAGCCGGAGAAGATACCGGCCACAGAAGATGAGGGGCCCAGGGTCATTGGCCGCGTGGTTTGGGTGGGGCACAGGCTTTAAGGGGCCGGTGGGAGTGGCTATTTCCCGTGGATGAAAAAGGCGGCGGAATTTGCTGTTTGCCTTGATATTTTGACCGGCAAGGCTTAGAATAACTCTAAGTATATTGTGTCTGGCAATTTATTAGGTCGAGGCAGTTATGAAGCATGTTCAACCAGCGATCATGGCAGGGATGTTTTTATCCTTTTCTCTTCTGGCGTCCCCCCTTTACGCCGATGAGGCGGAGGTTAAGCCTGTCACCTTCAAGGCGGAGGTGGGGGAGGATGGAACCCAGGTTGTGGAGATTCTTGGCGGGGAGTATTTCTTCACCCCCAACAGGATAATCGTGAAGGTCAACATCCCGGTGGTTTTGCGGGTCCGGAAGGAATCCTACGTCGTTCCGCATAACATCGCCATCAAGGCTCCGGACGCGGGGATTGATTTTGATGTGGATTTTGGCCGGGAGGCCTCCGAGATAAAGTTCACCCCCACGAAGAAGGGGGAATACCCCATGGAATGCACCAAGCAACTGCTCTGGTTCAAGAGCCACAAAGAGAGCGGGATGGTGGGTGTCCTTGAGGTGGTGGACTGATAACAGGGAAGCGGTTCGGGCGCCTGGGTCTTGCGGGGCTCAGGCCTCCGCCGGGCTGGGCTGCGGTTTCTTCCCGGCGGACAGGGCGCCCTTGAGCCTGGCTTTGAGAAATCCCAATCCAAAGCGCAATAACCGGGCAAAATGCTCCGGATTCTCGAAGGTCAGCCTGGTGTAGTAATAGAAGATCCTGGGCCTGCGATGAAAGGCGGTCAGAAGCCTCTTGTATTGCCTGTCCATTTCCCCGATGGTCAGATCATCCGATTCCACAATAAAGTTCATTCCGTTCATCATGTCCCAATGCTCCTTGCGGATATTGGTTCCGTAGATGTCCCTGTATATCTGGGTTCCCGGATATGGGGTGAATTTGGATAGGTTCATGAAATGCAGGGGAACCCGGGTGACAAAATCCAGGGTCTCTTCTATGGTCCGCAGGGTCTCGCCGGGATAGCCTAGCATGAACAGCCCTTTGGTGCGGATCCCGGCGTCGTTGGCCCACTGCAGCGCCTGCTCCGATTTTTCGATATTTATCACCTTGTTCATTTTTAAAAGCAGATCGGGGGAGCCGGTTTCCAGCCCGAAGCTGATCTCCCAGCAGCCAGCCTTTTTCATCAGCGCCAGAATGCCGGGGGAGACTTTGTCCACCCGCGCCGTGCAGCTCCAGGTCATCTTCATTCCGCTTTCGAGGAGCATGTGGCACAGCTTTTCCGTCCGGGCGTTGTTGGCCACCCACAGGTCATCCACGAACTGGATGTGGCGCACGCCCCAGGTTTCCTTCAGGTGTTTCATCTGGGCAAAGACATTTTCCGCGGAGAGATAGCGAACCTTGGCGCCGAAGGTGGAAGTGTCGCAGAATTTGCACAGGAAAGGGCATCCGCGGGAGGCGGCGATGGTGGCGATGGGTTGCTGGGGGAAATCATAGATCGCCAGGCGGTAGGCATGGGGAAATTGGGGGAGAAGATCCCACGCCGGCATCGGCAGCTCGTCCAGGGCCACGTATGCGCCGGAGGGCGCGGTGGCGCGGAGGATCTGGCCTTCCCGATAGATTATTCCGGGGACGGTGGAGACATCCCCGGTTTCGCGCAACTTGTCCAGCAGCGCCACCAGCGTGGCCTCCCCCTCGCCCACCACGGCGATATCGAACTCCGGGAATTGCTCCATAGTTTCCCGCCCCATGGAGGACATTTGGGGTCCACCTGTGATTATGATGGCGCCGGGCAGCGCAGCTTTGACTTTGCGGGCGATCTCCGCCCCGCTCCCCACGCCGACAGTGAAAAGGGTCAATCCCACATAGGCCGGATTCTGCCGGATGATTTGCTTGGCCACATCATCCACGGTGAGGTTGAATATGTCGCTTTCTATTATGGATGGCTCATATCCATGGGCGCGGGTCTGGGCGGCCAGGCTCAAAAGGCCCAGGGAAGGGCAGGCGTTGGTGACATGCTTAACGAACTCATAGCCGGGGGCGATCCGCTCGTAGGGCGGGGTGACGAATACTATTTTCCCTTTATCCATGATTCCATCTTCTGATGATCTTCCCGCTTTTGGTCTTTGGAATATCGCTAACCACTTCAAAACTTTTGGGCGCCTTATAACGGGCCAGCCGCCGGTAGCAATGGGCGCGCAGATCCTCCACATCCAGCTTGTCACCGTGGCCGTCCCTGGCCACCACCCAGGCGACGGGCAGATGGCCGAACCGGCCATGGGGCTCGCCATACACCATCGATTCTACCACTTGCGGATGCTGGTTTATCACCGACTCCACCTCCTCGGGAAACACTTTCATTCCGGCGAAATTGATGACGTTCTTCTTTCTGCCGACGATGGTGAGGGCGCCGGTATCGTCGAGCCTCCCCAGATCCCCGGTGTTGAACCATCCATCCGTCAGCGCCTGGCGCCGTCCCCGCCAGGGGTGGAAATAGGCGTCCAGCATCCCCTTTCCCTTCAGCAGGATCTCCCCCACTCCACTTTCATCCGGCTGATGGATGGCCACCTGATAGCCGGGCAGGGGAGGGCCCAAAGTGGCGTCATCCAGGTAATCCTCCCCGGCGGCGATGAAGGGCAGCCCGACCTCGATGATTCCATAAGCCTCGGTCAGCTTGAATCCGAACTTCTCCTTGAATCCGTGATAAATCTCCTGCGGCAATTTTATGGCGGTGGAAATGGCCAGGCGCACCGAACCGAAGGACTCCCTGGTGATAACCGCCGATTTGGTGAAGACATCATAGTGGAAGGGGGAGGCGTAGAGAACCGTGAGCTTCATCTTTTGCATGGCGGCGATGAGGCTCTCCTCGAAGGGATGGTTGAGAATGGCGATAGTGGCGCCCCGGCGAAGGAAAAGAAGTATGGTCACCACAAAGTGAAAGCTCATGGACAGTATCCACCCTATGTTGTCGGCGGAAGTGATCCTCATTCCCTCTCCGGCCAGGTCTGTGCGTTCCATGATCGATTCATGGGACAGCGCCACCCCTTTGCTATCCCCTGTGGTGCCGGAGCTGAACCGGATGAAAGCCGGGTTGATATCGTAGTACTCCTGCGGCAGTTGCCTTTGGGACTCGTGGCGGATAATGTCGAGTCGGTGGAGGCCATCGAGCTCCAGCGGCTCCGAATTCCGGGCCTGGTATGCGCCAGGGGTGGTGATGACAAACTCCGTGTCCATCTGGTGGACCACGTCCTCTATCTCCTCCTGGGTATGCTCCGGGGAGAGGGGGACGATGACCGCATCCAGGGAAAGCACCGCCAGGGAGACAAGGATGTAGTCTATGCTGTTTGGGCAAATAAAACCGACCCGGTGGAAACGCTGGATCCCTTTGCTCTTCAGGGTCCGGGCGGCGTGTTCCACCTGGGCGACGAGCTGGCCATAGGAGATGGTTTTTTCCCCTTCCACCACGGCGATTTTGTCGGCCAGGAGGGCCGTCTCTTTTTTTATCAGCTGAAAGATATTCATTTCATGCATAGCCGAAAAAAAGGGCTGTTGCCTTGTCGCCGACCCCGGGGTTTCGGGCAGCCCAGGCGGTGGCAACAGGGTTACAAGCCTATATTCTCCTGCAGACCATGGAGGTGTTCACCCCCCCGAAGGCGAAACAGTTTTTGACTATGGTATCGAGCTGTCGGTTTTCCGCTTTTCTGGGGTGATATATCCCCTGGCATTTAGGATCGATATTGTCCAGGTTCAGGCCGGGATAGACGATCCCGGCTTCCATCATTTTCAGGGTGGCGATCAGCTCTATGGCGCCCGAGGCGGCGAGGGTGTGGCCGAAATATCCTTTCAGGCTGCTCACAGGAACCGAATCGCCAAAAAGATCGGCGATGGCCGAAGCTTCCGCCTCATCCCCCTGCAAGGTGGCGGTGGCATGGGCGTTTATGTAATCCACCTCATCGGGAGCGATGGAGGCTTCCTGCAGGGTCTGGCTTATGCAGTGCTTCATGGAGCCCGTATTCAGCTGGCTCAAATGGCTCACATCCCCGGTGATATTGAATCCCCTGATCTCGGCGTAGACACGCGCTCCCCTGGCCTGGGCGTGCTCCAGGGTTTCCAGAACCACCATGCCGCTTCCTTCGCCGCATATGATGCCGTCCCTGTCTATGTCGAAAGGGCGGGGGGTTTTGTGGGGCGTGTCCGCGTATTTTGTGGAAGTGGCGAACAGGTTGTCGAACACTCCGGAGGCGGTGGGGTGCAGCTCTTCGGTTCCGCCGCACAGGATCACATCCTGCACGCCAAGCCGCAAGAGGTTGTATCCGGTTCCGATGGCCTGCAGGCCGGATGCGCAGGCGGCGGCGGTGGCCATGATATAGCCGGTCAGCCCGAAATATTGCGCCACGTTCACCGCGGCGGAGTGGCCCATTCCCTTGAAGAAGAGCATGGCGGGGACTTCGGCCAGGGTCTTGTCCGGCAGCATCTGCTCGAAAAAGCTGTTGATGCTTATGGCGCTGCCCATGGTGGAGCCGATGATGGAGCCGACGCGGTGGGGGGAGGTTTTGGAAAGATCCAGCCCGGCGTCCGCCACGGCTTCCTCGGCGGCCTGCACCGCGAAGATGCTCATCACCCCCATGGATCGCCGTTTTTGTCGGGGAATTTTGTTTTCGTTTTCAAGCCTGGCAGGGGCGCCCATATATGTGCGCAGTCCCTTATATTCCTTCCAGCTTTCCAGATAACGAACCGCGCTTTTTCCATCGGCGATGCCGGACATCAACGCCTCCACCCCGCCGCCCAGGGGGGAGATGGCGCCCACTCCTGTTATGACAACTCGTTTATTTCCCATGATTGGCGCCAAAAAGCACTTTATATTTTTCCTTGCCGATCACCGACCTTGCCACGATGAAAGAAGACATGGCCGCGCCCAAAACCCCAGGCAACACCGAGCTTTGCCCCGCGCCGTACAGGTTGTGGAACGGGAGTTTGCCCACCAGGTTGAACTGGCCGATCCTCTGTTTGACTCCATAGGCGCATCCATCCGGATTGTTCAGATAATCCTTGAAGGTAAGCAGGGAGGCCGAATCCACCACTTTTATCTTGTCCGCCCTTTCCGGGAAATATTTTAGATATCGTTCCATAATGCGGGCGGTCTCCCTTTTTTTATATTCGAGGTAGTCGGCGGGGCGGCTTCCCCGCTTGGTGCCTTCCCATCGGGCGGTTTCGTTGGGGAAAGCGGAGCGCAGGATGTGCATGGGGATGGTGTTTTCCCCTTTGGTGCGGGTTGTGGCCAAAGAGACCGCTATGGCGCCTTCCCCCTTGTTTTCCGGGTTCAGCAGGGCGTTGATGTCGCTGTTGGGCAGGATGGAGGTGACGCCGCAGTCCCCCAGGCATTCGCCCGGCTTTTCCGTGAGCATGGCGAAGACGTTGAAAAATCCCAGGGAGGATTCGAAGGAGCCGATGCGATTCCTGAAGGCCCTGCTCACCGATTGTTCGGGAAACAGTTTTAGCACATGCCATGGATGGATGGTGAAGACGCAGTTGTCGGCGGTGATCCGCTCTTTGGTGTTCAGGATAAAGCTCCCCACCAATCGATCCTTGATATCCGCCAGCTCTTCGATATAGGTTCCACAACGAACCTCCACCCCCAGTTCGTCGAATTTCTCCTGGAATGCTTTTATGAAAGCGTCGCCGCCGTTCTCCACGGTCCATGTCCCTTCATAGAAGTTCATGCAGATTCGGGCATGGTTGGCGAAGGAAACCTCCGAAGGCTTCACCCCATAGCACAGGGCGAAGGAGGAAAAGATGGCCTTGAGCATGGGGTTGGCCGTGATGCCATTTAGGGTGTCTTCGAGGGTGATAAAGTCCTCTTTCAGACGATGGGTCATATAGTCCATGTCCCCCAGGTCCATGGCCGATGTGTTGTCGCAGACGTATTGGCTCATCTGAAGATATTTATCGATGGCCCGGGTCTCATTGGGGAAGTAACCTTTCAGGGCTTCGCGCATTTCCTCCACACCGGAAGGGAGAACGTACTCTTCTTCCTCTTTTTCAAATATCCATTTGGTATGGGGCATGGGGATCGGCTTGATGGCATCCTCCAACTGGAGGATTT
>JAOUPQ010000099.1 GCA_029879765.1 Nitrospinota bacterium
CTGGACAATCATGTAGCTTTACTACATTATTCCATGCAATGATGTAATAATACTTGATGCGCCGCCGAAATGAAGATATAATTCCAAGTGTGGCGGATCACCTTTTGCGCGGAATGCGCCACAAAACCGGGGCCGCCAGGCATGGCGGGATCCGCAAGGGGACTATGATGAGCCGGAATTCACAAAATGGGTAAAAGCGCCAGCAAGGCGGGACAGGACTTAAGGGCAGACGCGGGCGCCGTGGCGGGCCCTCTGGCCAGGATCCGGGGGATCATCCCCTCGCTGCAGCGGGCGGAGCGCAAGGTGGCGGATTACACCCTGGCCAATTCCGAGTCGATCCTGGCCCAGTCTGTGGGAGAGGTGGCCATGAAGGCCCAGGTGAGCGAGGCCACGGTCATCCGGTTCTGCCGCACCGCAGGATTCTCCGGGTTCCAGAACCTGAAGATCAGCCTGGCCCGGGAGTATGTCAGCCCCCTGGCCTCGGCGGTGCACCAGGACATCTCGGAAAAGGACAAACCGGCCCAGGTGGCGGCCAAGGTGTTCCACTCCAACATAGAGTCGCTGAAGGACACCATGGCTGTGGCGGAGCCGGAGAAGCTGGCCGAGGCGGCGGGCATCATCGGCCGGGCGGCCCGGGTGCTGGTTATCGGCGTGGGGACTTCGGCGCCGGGGGCCTTCGACGCCTACGCCAAGCTGATGCGCATCGGGGCGCCGGTGGCCCTGCAGACCGACGCCCACCTGCAGATGATGGAGGCGGCGCTGTTGACGGAAAAGGACGCGGTGCTGGCCATCAGCCATTCCGGGGCCACCATGGATCCGGTGGAGACGGCCAAGGTGGCCAAGGCCATCGGCGCGGCGGTGGTGTGCATCACCAACAACGCCCTCTCCCCTCTGGCGCGGCTGTCGGACGTGGTGCTGCTCACCGCCAGCCGGGAGACGCTGTTTCGCGCAGAGGCGCTCTCCTCCAGGATCGCCCAGACCACCATTATCGACATTCTCTACGTTATGGTGGGGATGCGCCATCGCAAGCGGGCCATCGAAAGCGCAAAGAAGATCGAGGACGTGATCACGTCCAAGCAATATTGAAACAAAGATGAACTTTAACGAATAGAAGAGGGAACATGATAGACCTTAGGACTTTCATCCTGCTCGACAGCCTCCAGGAGCAGCTGGCCTCCTACATCGGGTCCACCGCCAAGGGGTTTTTGCCCGTGCCGGGGGTGGCCTCCCTGTTTGTGGAGATCGCTCCGGGGCTGGCCATCAACCAGGTGACCGACGTGGCGCTCAAGGCCACATCCTGCCAGCCGGCGATCCAGATCGTGGAGCGGGCCTTCGGCCTGCTGGAAGTGCATCACCACGACAAAGGGGAAGTGGTCAGCGCTGGCGCCGCCATTCTCGAATTTCTGGAAGTGGCCGAGGATCAGCGCACCAAGCCGGATGTGATGAGCAACCAGATCATCCGGTCCATGGAGGCGTACCAGTGCCAGCTGATCAACCGAAACCGGAGCGGGTCGATGATCCTGCCGGGCGAGTCGCTGTTCATCCTGGAGACCGAGCCCGCCGGATACGCCGTGTTCGCCGCCAACGAGGCGGAAAAAGCGGCGCGGGTGAAGCTTGTGGATGTGCGCCCCTTCGGCGCCTTTGGTCGGCTGTATATGTCCGGCCCGGAGGCGGAGATAGACTCGGCCGCCCAGGCGGCGTCGCAGGCGCTGGATAACATAACGGGAAAACCGAATCAACGTAAAGGCAAATAACAAACTACAGGAGAGAAGAAAATGTCTGACGCATTGGGATTGATCGAGACGAAGGGATTCGTCGGCATGGTGGAGGCTTCCGACGCCATGTTGAAGGCCGCCAAGGTGGAACTGGTGGGCTATGAGAAAATCGGCGGGGGGTATGTCACCGCCATCGTGCGAGGCGACGTGGCCGCCGTCAAGGCCGCCACGGAAGCCGGCTCCCGCGCCGCCGAAAAGGTGGGCGAGCTGGTGAGTGTCCATGTGATTCCGCGCCCCCACACCAATATCGACCGGACGCTGCCCCTGGGTCGCTCTGAGATCACGGTGGAGTAGGCCATGTTGCTGGGCAAAATCGTGGGGACGGTGGTCTCCACCAGGAAGACGGAGTCGCTCGAGGGACTCAAGCTTCTTCTGGTGAAGAACATCGACCCGCAAGCCAAGGAGTCCGCCGGATACGTGGTGGCCGCCGACGCCGTGGGCGCAGGATTGGGGGAGGTGGTGCTCTACGCCACCGGCTCCTCGGCCCGGCAAACCGCAGACACCAACAACCGCCCGGTGGACGCCATCATCATGGGCGTGGTGGACACCTGGGACATCGAAGGAAAAACCATGTTCGAGAAATACCAGTCCGTCGTCACGGCGGATGTGTGATTGATTTATTTGGAGGATTCAATGGGCAAGCAATACAAAACCATCAGCGCAAAAATCGCCGAGTTTATCACAGCGCAAAAGATGCTGTTCCTGGCCTCGTGCTGCGGCAAGGAGGTGAACATTTCGCCCAAGGGGTACGACTGTTTCCGGGTTCTGGATGAGTCCACGGCGCTTTACATGGACCACCCGGGAAGCGGAAACAGGCTGGCCCGGGACATTTCAGGCGGCGGAGAGGTGACGGTTATGTTCTGCTCTTTTGAAGGCGCTCCGAAAATCATCCGGCTCTTTTGTGATGGGGACCTGGTCGAAAAGAGCGACCCCAGGTTCGACGGCCTGAAACAGGAGCATTTCGAGCAGGTTCCCGCAGAGAACATTCGGCGCCTTGTGTGGCTCAATGTCTATGCCGTGGAGGATAGCTGCGGATTCGGGGTTCCATATTTCAGCTACACCGGGGAACGCGGCGAATTGCGTGACTGGATAGATAAAGCCAAGGCGGGCGGTAAGCTGGAGGAATATATATCTACCCACTCCGAACCAGTGAAATTGCGCTAAATACTTTTGGAGATGCGATGACTACTGTTAATGAAAACCAGATCGCAGATATAGTTAGCCGCGTGGTGATGCGGCTGCAGTCTGACAACGCCGAGGCGTCGGCCTCCGGGCGCGGGAAAAAGGCCGCGGTGGAGCATGCCCCGGCCCCGGCGTCGGGCCAGGCCTCGCCGGTGGCGCCCATGGGGATTTTCGGCTCTGTCAACGAGGCGGTGGCCGCAGCCAACGTGGCCTATGAAACCTTTTCCGATGTGACCATCGAGGACCGGCGGACGATCATAGAGGCGATGCGCGCCGCCGCCCGGAAGGAGGCCTATGCCCAGGCCCAGCTGGCCGTCACCGAGACGGGGCTGGGCAACCTGCGCGACAAACTGGCCAAGAACCTGCTGGCGGTGGACAAAACCCCCGGCGTGGAGGTCCTGCGGCCGGAGGCTTACACCGGAGACAACGGCATGGCCCTGGTGGAGACGGCGCCCTATGGGGTCATCGGATCCATCACCCCGGTCACCAACCCCACCGCCACCGTGGTGTGCAACGCCATCGGAATGATCGCGGCGGGAAACAGTGTGGTGTTCAACGCCCACCCCTCCGCCAGGGAGTGCACCAACCGGATCATATCCGCGCTCAACCGGGCCATCGTGGACGCCGGAGGCCCCCCCAACCTTCTCGCCTCCATCTCCCCCCCCACCATCGCCACGGCCAAGGAGATGATGAAGCATCCGGGCATCCGGTTGCTGGTGGTCACCGGTGGACCCGCGGTGGTGGCGGAGGCCATGCGCTCCGGCAAAAAAGTCATCGGCGCCGGGCCGGGCAATCCCCCGGCGGTGGTGGACGAGACCGCCAACATCCCCGAAGCCGCCAGACACCTGGTGGATGGCGCCTCCTTCGACAACAACATCGTCTGTGTGCTGGAGAAGGAGATCATAGTGGTCGAATCGGTGGCGGACCAGCTTAAGGCGGAGATGAAAAAGCACGGGGCTTATGAGCTAAATTCCATGCAGATCCGGAAAGTGGAGAAGCTGGTGATAGACCGCGCCCCGGAAGGGCCGGGCGACCATGGCCAGATAAACAAAAAATGGGTGGGCAAGGGAGCGGCGGAAATCCTGCGCGCCATCGGCGGGGAGCCGAAGCCGGACACCCGGCTGCTGATCCTCGATGTCCCCAGGGACCATCCGCTGGTGATCATGGAGCAGCTCATGCCGGTGATCCCCATCGTGCGGGTGCCGAATGTGGATGACGGGATAAAGCTGGCCCGACAGGTGGAGCATGGGTTCTTCCACACGGCGGTGATGCACTCCACCAATGTGGACAACCTGTCGAAGATGGCGCGAATGTGCAACACATCGATCTTTGTCAAGAACGGCCCATCCATCGCCGGGCTGGGAGTGGGGGGGGAAGGGTTCACCTCCTTCACCATCGCCAGCCCCACGGGCGAAGGGCTGACCTGCGCGCTCACCTTCACCCGCCAGCGCCGCTGCACCCTCAAAGACCGGTTCCGAATAGTATGACCCTGGCGGAGGCGACCCGAAAGGCGGGGGTGATCGGCTCGGGGGGGGCGGGGTTCCCCACCCATGTGAAGCTGGAGCGCCCCGTGGAGGATGTGATCGTGAACGGCGCCGAGTGCGAGCCTCTGCTATATTCCGACCAGGTTGTGATGGAGACCAGGACCGACAGGGTTATGGCGGGGCTGCGGCTGGTCCTGTCCGATTTCGCCCGCAGGGGGGTGGAGCCGAAAGCCACCATATGCGTGAAAGGAAAATATAAGAAGTCGGTGGCCGCTTTCCGCGCCGCCATCGGCAGGGATGAGCCGATCCGCGTGCTGGAGCTGGAGAACGTGTATCCCAGCGGCGACGAGCAGTTCCTTGTGTACGAGGCCACGGGACGGATAGTCCCGGAGGGGGGGATCCCCCCCATGGTGAACGCCCTGGTGATGAACGTGGGGACCCTGGCCCAGGTGGCGGAGGCCCAAGACGGCAGGCCGGTGACGGAGCGGATGATGACCGTGGGGGGCGAGGTGGAGAATCCCTTCGTGGCGCCGGTTCCGGTGGGCACGCCCTTTTCCGCCATTCTGCAAGCCGCCATGCCAAAAATCGAAGACTACGTCCTGCTGGTGAACGGGCCTATGATGGGCAGGATCACCGAAGATCACGAAGAGGTGACCACCAAGACCATGGGAGGGCTGTTCGTCCTGCCCCGGCGCCAGAGCCATGTGAGCCGGATGAGCAGGCCATTGTCCACGGAGATCCGCCTCTCCAAATCGGTGTGCGAGGTGTGCCGATATTGCACCGACTTCTGCCCCCGCTTCCTGCTGGGCCACGGGCTGGAGCCGCACAAGGTGATGCGGGTGATCAACTACGACCGCGATCTGGACACGAAGACCATCACCTCGGCGTGGCTGTGCTGCGAGTGTGGCGTGTGCGACCTTTGGGCATGCCCCATGTTTCTGTCGCCGCGCGTCATCTTCCGCCAGTTCAAGAAAAGGCTGGCGGCGGCGGGGATCAGGAATCCGCACAACAACGCTGATGTGACCGTGGACCACTACCGCAAGTTCCGCGGGATCCCCACGGACCGGTTGACAAAAAGGCTGGGGCTTTCCATGTATGACCACAGGCCGCAAAGCCAGGCGCCGCGGGTGGAGCCGAACAAGGCGCGGATCCGGCTGGACCAGCACGTCGGGGCCCCGGCGGAGCCAATGGTGCAGCAGGGCCAGAAGGTGGCCCGCGGCCAGATGATCGGCGCCATCCCGGAGGGGAAGCTGGGGGCGGCGTATCACGCCTCGATAGAGGGGCGGGTTTCCCAGGTGACAGAACAATCCATAACGATAGAGCGATGAGTAAAAACGAATACGACGACCCGGCGGTGGCGCTTCTGGAGCTTCGCTCCATCGCCCGGGGGGTGAAGACGGCGGACGCCATGGTGAAAAAGGCGCCGGTGCGCCTGCTGGAGGCGCGCACGGTGTGTCCCGGCAAATACATCATCCTCATCGGGGGGGAGACCCAGGCGGTGCAGGACTCGTATAACGAGGGGAGCCAGATCGGCGCGGAGATGATTGTGGACGAGCTGTTTCTCCCCCACGCCCATCACCAGCTGATGCCCGCCATGCAGGCGTGCACGCAGGTGGGGGAGATAGACTCCCTGGCGATCCTGGAGACCTTCACCGTGGCCTCGGTGATCCTTTCGGCGGACGCTGCGGCCAAGGCGGCGGACATTCAGCTGATCGAGCTGCGCATGGCCAATGGCCTGGGGGGCAAATCGTTTTTCACCATGACCGGGCCGCTGCCCGACATCGAAGCGGCGGTGGAGGCGGGCGTGGCCATAATGGAGGCGGCGGGGACGCTGGTTTGTGTGGAGACGGTGCCCAATCCCCACGCCGATATAAACCTGAAACTACTATAAGGAACGCGGATATGCATCTGGCCAGAGTGATCGGAAAAGTGGTGGCCACCCAAAAGCATGAGGCGCTGGCGGGGATCAAGCTTTTGATCCTCCAGCCGGTGAACCACGACCTGAAGCCGAAGAGCGCGCCTCTTGTGGCGGTGGACAACATGCAGTCGGGCCAGGGGGATCTGGTGGCCTATGTCACCGGGCGGGAGGGCTCGCTGATGCTGGAGCAGAGCTTCACCCCGGTGGACGCGGGAATCGTGGCCATCGTGGATAGCGTGAACACGGAGGTGGAGCCATGAAGCTGGCCCGCGTGCTGGGGAATATCCAGGCGACGATCAAACACGAAGTCTACACAGGATACCGGATCATGACGGTGCAGCCTTTGGACGAGAACCTCCAGCCGGAAGGGGCGAGCCATCTGGCGGTGGATTTCGCCCAGTCGGGGCCGGGAGATATAGTGCTGGTGGCGGTGGAAGGAAACGCCAGCCGCCAGCTTTTCATGAACGACAGCGCCCCGGTTCATGCGGTGATCGAGGGGGTGGTGGACCATGTGCAAAGAGGTGACGGAAAATGAAAACAGAATCACAACATCGCAAGGATATAGTCGAGGTCTGTAAACGGATCCACGGGCGCGGGTGGATCAGCTCCACCGACGGCAACGTCTCCGTGCGGCTGCGCGACGACAGGATATTGATCACCCCCACCGGGATACACAAGGGGTTCATGAGCGAGCGGGACCTGATCGTGGCCGATCTTTCCGGCAAGGTGATCGCGGGAAAAGCCAAGCCCTCCACCGAGATCGTGCTGCACGCCACCTGCTATCGGGAAAGGCCGGAGGTGAACGCGGTGGTGCACGCCCACCCCACCATGAGCGTGGCTTTTTCCCTGGCGGGGATCACCCTGGCCAAGTGCCTTCTGCCGGAGGTGGTGTTCACATTGGGGTCGATCCCCACGGCGGACTACGCCCCTCCTGCCACGGAGGAGGTGGCCGAATCGATCCGCAAATACATCAAGGAATACGACGCCATAATCCTGGAGCGGCATGGCAGCTTGACGGTGGGGGAAGATGTTTTTTCCGCGTATAACACTTTGGAGCGGATGGAGCATGTGGCGGAGATCACATACCACGCGCGCCAGCTGGGCGCCATCACGCCGCTATCCCCGGCGCAGATAGAACGCCTGCGGCAGGTGGGGGACCGGCAGGGGTGGCCCCGGCGCAAGATCGCCGACGAGGTGTGCAACAACTGCAACGCCTGCGGCAAGCTGGGGGGGTGCGGGACGGCGGCCACGCCAGACGCGGGAGGGAACGGCGCCGCGAAGGAGCCCGCCGCGCAGGATATGGCCGCAGTGATAGCCGAGGAAGTGGCCGGAGCGCTGGCCAGGGCGCGGGGGTGATTTTGGGGTTACAAATAAACTGAACTGTATGGACTGAAAGACTGTGCTTGTGTAGTATAGCTTGGACCGCACCCCTGCCACTAGAGAAAAATCAGCCACAAATTAGTGTCTCTGTTCGATAATGGGGGAATACCCCCGGAAAGGATTCGGACGAAGGAAAATGGGATACCGGCGCCATGACGAGGAGTTCAAACGGGAGCTGATCGCCAGGATTGACGGCGGCCAGATAACCAAGGCGCAAGCTGCAATGGAATACAACCTGGCCCTCACCCTCATCGAGGCCGTTTACAACCGCAAACGGGTCCATTCAGGGATCGGGTACTTGCCGCCAGCGGAGTTCGAGGCTATATTGTTAACTGGAAACGGTAATAATCAACCAGGACAGAGGACGCTAAAAATGGCGGATTAACTCTCCAGTCCATGGGGTGCAGACCACATTAGCATCATTCGATAATCTATGAAATGCTATAATTGCAACAATTATGCTACAGAGCGCTACGAATTAAGTGGCAAATCTATCGATTAATGTGCCGATTGCTATGATCGCTTCTGCTTGCAAGATATTTTTGAGAATAGCATAATCACAATATCACGGTTTGTTGCAAACAAGGAATACGATAAGGCTATTTTATTGCTTGACAGGATTAAATCGCTTGCAGGAACAAGAGATCATGATGGTTGGTTTATAAACAGCATTTTATCAACAGAAGCTATGTTGATGGAGCAACAAGATAAACTGTCAGAAGCCTTGAGCAGATATTGCTTTGTCAATCCTAGAAACTATCATGAGTTAACCGACAATCAAAGAGATAAGGCAAGAGTGTTGATTATGCAGAAGAAATATCGAAGTGCCATTAAGGAGCTAGATTATGCAATCGATATATTGCATGGTATCTATCATGAAAATATGCTTGATTGCATGATCGATAGATTTAAGGGAACCTCTAAAAATCGCATTTCCACACAGGCGCCAAGTTGAGCCAAACCAACTGCCCCATCAACGCCGGATCTCCCGCAGCCACATCAAATACCCCGGCTGTTTCCGGGGCACTTCAACTCTGACGGGCGGAGTTTTCCACCCTGCCGCCATCAACATCCCGCCCATCTTCCAGGCGGATGGACATGAGCGCTCAGCCAGGCGAATCGTCTCATGTTATAAGCCAGGTTCGTCATACCGATCTTCAACCGCGCCCGAGCCCAGCCAATCGTCCTTATGTATACACCGAACCACGACTGCTGCCCAAATACATGCTCCACACGGGCGCGAACAGATGAACGTTTCCGGTTGGCCGCATCGCCACGGCCATCCAGCGGCTTGCCGCGCACACCTTTGCGATGAATCCGGCTTCTGTACCCAAGCTCCTCCAATTCCGCTTCGCGGCCGCCAGACCAATATGCGCTGTCGGCCCAAACATCGCCGCTGGTATTGCCATCGTCAAGCAACTCGTAAAACACTTGGCTGTCGTGAACGGAAGCCGGGGTCGACGACCAGTGGCGGATCAACTTATGCTCACGATCCACGCTGATATGATTTTTGTAGCCATAATAATTATTACCGTGCTTCTTTGTCCACCGGGCGTCAACGTCCTTCTGGCGGCGCTTCGGCTCGCTCCAGTCATCGGGCGTTTGGCCTGATTTGATGCGGTCATTCTCATCGCGGCTGTTGCGCTGGCGGGGCGCCTCCACTATCGACGCGTCGATGATCTGGCCCTTGCGGGGAACATAACCGGCGGATTCTATCTGGTGGTTCAACTGGTAAAACAGTTTGTCGATCAGGACATGGCGTTTGAGTTCTTCGCGGAAAACCCAGACCGTCTTGGCATCTGGAACGACCCCCTCCGGTGTCAGCCCCAGGAAACGCTGGAAGCTGTAGCGGTCGCGAATCTGGAATTCCACTTGGTCGTCGGAGAGGTTGTAGAGGCTTTGCAACACCAGCGTTTTGAGCATCATCACGGCGTCGAACGGCGAGCGGCCGGCGTTGCTTTTGCGCGGTTTTTGCCGTATCGTTTCCAGGATCGGGCGAAAGCTTTCCCAGTCGACGACGGCCGCTATTTTCGGCAACGGATCGCCGAGCTTGTCTAATTTATCGTACCGGTTCGAAAGATCAAAAAAGCCAGGCTGAATCATGTGACGCTCCCGTGTTATTATGCTAGAAGCATTTTACCTTTAATGCAGCTTTTCATGGGAATATTTAGAGGTTCCCT
>JAOUPQ010000337.1 GCA_029879765.1 Nitrospinota bacterium
TGCCACATATATATGTGAACTCAACGGAAATAGAACAGGTGCTGGTGAACCTTATCAGCAACGCATGCCATGCATTGACCGATAGCGACCAACAGATCCTGCTGCGAACTTCCTATGACCCCGAGGCGAAAATGGTGATTGTCACGATCCGGGACGAGGGGCGGGGTATGCCTGCGGAAATGATCGACAAGGTGACCGAGCCATTTTTCACCACCAGAAGGGGGGAAGGGGGGATGGGGCTGGGCCTTTCCATATCGAACAATATCATAAAGGATAGTGGCGGGAGGATCGAAATCGATTCCAGGGAGGGGGAATACACCGAGGTTAAAGTTCTTCTGCCGGCTCTGCTTGAGGATGAATCATAATTAAAGTTAAAGCGGTGACCGCTGTGGCTCTGGCTTTCTAAAGGCCGCCATTCAGGCAAGTTATGGCTTTGCCAGCTTCTCTTGTGGAACTCCTGCGCCAAACTGATAGAATAGTCGGATTCGAACAAAGGCCGGGGGAAATACCTCGGCATGGAGAGGAAAGTTGGAAGGCAAATTCACTGTAACGGCCCGAAAGTTTCGGCCCATGACATTGACGCAGATGGTGGGGCAGCGCCATATTGTCCGCGCCCTAACCAACGCGCTGGAGAAACAACGGATAGGCCACGCCTATCTGTTCTGCGGCACCCGGGGAGTGGGGAAGACCACCGCCGCCCGCGCCTTCGCCAAAAGCCTCAACTGTATTAAAGGCCCCATCGCCGAGCCGTGTATGGAATGCGGCAACTGCCTGGAAATAACCGCCGGAAACGCCATGGATGTCATGGAAATAGATGGCGCCTCCAACCGGGGAATCGACAATATCCGGGAGCTGAGGGAGAGGATCATGTTCTCCCCCTCCAAGAGCCGATACAAGATATATATTATCGACGAGGTGCACCAGATCAGCCGGGACGCGTTCAACGCCCTGCTGAAGACGCTGGAGGAGCCGCCGGAATTCGTAGTGTTCATCTTCGCCACCACCGAGCAGGGGAAAGTGCCGGAAACCATCCTCAGCCGTTGCCAGAGTTATGAGTTCAAGGCGTTATCCATGGTGGAAATTGGCGGACATTTGAAAATGATAGCGGAACACGAGGGGATAAAAGTGGCCCCTTCGGCGCTGGATCTTATAGCCCGCAGAGCCCGCGGCTCCATGCGCGACGCCCAATCGATGTTCGACCAGGCGGAGGCCTATGGCGCCGGTGAGGTGACCGACGAGGATGTGAAGACGGCCCTGGGGCTGGTGGACAGCTCCACCATGGCCAACCTGATGGACGGTGTTATGGCCAGGGACATGGCGGGAATTATGACAGCGGCCAGCGCCGTTTCCGCCAGCGGGGCGGACCCGGCCTCGTTTTTGGAGGATATGGCGGCTCTGGTGCGGGATATCATGGCGGCCAAACTGGCGCCGGACACCATGGCAGGCCGGGAGGAAAAGGAAAAAGCCAGTCTTCTTCAATGGGCCGGGGCGCTGGATTATGACGAGTTACAAAGGTTTTTCAATGTGTTGGCCGATACCCTGCGCAACATGAAATATTCGTCCCAACCGCACTTGTCCATGGAGATGGGGCTTTTGCGGCTGGGGGAAAAACGGGGGATGGCCAGCCTGGACGAGGCGATCGCCGAAGTGGCCCGCGCCCAGGCGGAGGCGGAAAAAGAAGCGCCGGAGGAGCCGTTCGAGTTCCCTTTGGAAAGCGCCCGGGATGAGGAGTCCCTGGCTAACCTCTCCTCGGCTCCCGACGATATACGCATGGCTGTCAGCGGGGCAAGCGGAGGGGCGGAGGCGCTCCTGGAGGCCTTCAAGGAGACCCGGCCCATACTGCTGGGGATCATGGAAAGCGCCACGGTGCAGGTGAAGGGGGATGTGGTGGTGATCATCGTCCGCGACATGCACAGCCTGCAGCACCTGGAGGAGCTGGACATGAAGAGCGCCCTGCAGCAAGTGGTTCGCCAGATGGTGTCCCCCACGGCCAGGCTGGTGGTGGAGTACCACCCGGAAAAAAAAAACGATAATGGCGAGGAGGCCCGCCCCGCCGGGGACGGGGAGGATTCCCTGAAAAAGCAGATGGTGGACAGCCCCATCATCCATGAAGCGATGGATATATTTAACCTGGAAGTGGTGGATGTGCGACCCAATAAGGGCGCCTGAAACCCCACCGTATAACGACAATACAAAGGAGAGCGAAATATGAAAGGGTTCGGAAACATGATGCGCCAGGCCCAGCAGGTGCAAAAAAAACTGGCGGAGGCCCAGGAGGAGCTGAAGACGCAAACCGTGGAAGCGGAAGCCGGCCAGGGAAAGGTCAAGGCGGTGGTGACCATGGGATATCAGCTAAAGTCCGTGGCCATCGATAAGGATCTTCTGGACCCGGAAGATCCGGATACCCTGCAGGACCTGATCACCCTGGCGGTGAACGATGGCCTGGAGAAAGCCCGCAAGGCCAGGGAAGAGGAACTGGGGAAAATATCCGGAGGGCTGGCCGGCATGATCCCGGGATTGATCTGACCCATCGCGATGAAAGGCCCAAAATCCTTAGATGACCTGACCCAGACCCTGCAGGAACTGCCGGGAGTTGGACGAAAGACC
>JAOUPQ010000338.1 GCA_029879765.1 Nitrospinota bacterium
GGCGGCGGGACGTCATCCTCCCACACCCATCATCGATTTTCCCATGTCCTGGGCGTAGGTTTCCATATCCCGCACCGCCGGTTTGACCCGGGCATGCTCCGCGATCGCCTGGGCGATCTGTTGGTCCGAGGCTCCCCCGGCCAGCATTGGCGCCAGGGCCAGCTTTTCCAGGGAGAAGAGGCACTGGAGCAGGGAGCCATCGGCGGTGAGGCGCAGGCGGTTGCATGAATCGCAAAAGTGGGAAGAGACGGGGGAAATGAACCCCACCTCCCCCTTGGCGCCCGCCAACTTGTATATTTTCGCCGGGCCGCCCCATTGCGCCTTCGCCTCCGGGGCCATGGAGCCCAGGGCAGAGACCCGCTCCATCACCTGGTCCATGGCCAGGTACTTTTCCCTTGTCCATGCCGAAGGAGTGGCGGGCATATATTCGATGAAGCGGACCTGCGCCCTATTGTCGATAGTGAGCCGGGCGAAATCCTCCACCTCGTCGTCGTTGACGCCGCGCATGACCACCATATTGATTTTCACCGCGTCGAATCCCGCTTTCAAAGCCGCCTCCACACCGTTGAGCGCCTCGGGCAACATGTCGGCCCCGGTGATGGCTGCGTATTTTTTCGCCTGAAGCGAGTCCAGGCTGATATTGACGATCTTCACCCCCGCCTCTTTCAAAGGCGCCGCCATGCGGGCCAGAAAGAGCCCGTTGGTGGTCAGGGCCACCTGCTTCACGCCGGGGGTTCGCCCCACTTGCCTGATAAAACCCAGCACTCCCTTGCGGACCAGCGGTTCCCCGCCGGTAATGCGGAACTTTTGCGTTCCAAGGGCCGCGAAAATCGAAACAAGGCGCAATAGATCCCTGAATTTGAGCATATTGCACATGGGGGGAGGCTGGCCTATGGACGAAGGCCGACAGTAATCGCATTTGAGGTTGCACCGGTCGGTGACTGATATGCGCAGGTAGTCTATCTTTCGTCCCAGGCCATCGCTAAAGCTTGAATTCATCCTCGTCCTCCATGCCATTTTATCTCACCACGGGGTGGATACAAAGGAGCATTGGCAGGATCGGAGAAAAAAAGGGGGCGTCCGGCTGGGGATTGCCGGGCGCCCAAAGGAGAAGATAACTACTTGGAGGAGAGCAGTTATGCCGCCTCGCTGTCCTGTTTGGGGCGCGAGCTTTCTTTTTCAGACTGATACTGCGCCGACCCGGAGCGCTCCGCGGAAGCCGCATGAGCCGGAACTTTGGGAGTTACACAGTTTTGGCAGTAATGCGTATGGTCGCGCCCACACAGAAGACATGAGACAGTCCCCATGTAATAGCGCATTATCCCACCGCAATGGCCGCAATTCTCTTTTGGAAGAGCGAAGTTTTCCTCTGGATATTCCAGATCTATTTCGGCTTGAGCAAATTCCATTGTTTCCAGCTCCAAGGTTTTAGCATTCATGTCAAGTAGAATGTGCAATATCCGGGCCTACAATCAAAATAAATATAAATGCGCATTATTACAATGTGTTATACTCCCTACGAAGATTGTCGTCACCCATTTGACAGTAAAAAGGCTTTAATTAATGTAGCTAAAATGGCGGCAAACAACATTTTTTTGGATTTTTTCCCTGATGTTTTCCAATACCTATGACGCTCAGAAAAAAGCTCCGGCTGTCATGGCCGAACCTGTGGGGATATTAAAATACCCCCATTCTCTTCTGGCCTCCACGTCCGCCCCGGTGGATAGGATAGACTCCAGCATTCGGGCCATCTCCCAGAGGATGCTGGCCACCATGTTGATGGCCCCGGGCTTTGGGCTGGCGGCCAACCAGGTGGGGGTTCCAAAACGGATACTCACCGTGAATCCGGCCAGGATAATGGACGAACCGGCGCCTGGCCCCATGGTGATGATTAATCCGGAGGTGCGAGAGAGCCGAGGGGGCGAATGGGACGAGGAGGGATGCCTGAGTCTTCCTGGCCTGTATGGTTTTGTGAAGCGCCCCACATGGGCGATCCTGGAGTATACCGATCTGGAGGGGGAAAAAGTGGAAATGGAGGCCGAGGGCTATCTGGCCCGATGCCTGCTGCATGAGCTGGATCATCTTGATGGAACGCTTTTCTGGGATCGGCTCCCCGCCAGCCAGAGGAATCTGCTTAAATTGAAATTTTTCACCAGAATGGAGTGGGCGCGATGACCAATCCGCTGAAAGTGGTTTTCATGGGGACTCCGGATTTCGCCGTCCCCACGCTAAAGGCGCTGGTGGAGGACCCGCGTTTTGAAGTCCTGCTGGTGGTGTCCCAGCCGGATAAACCGAAAGGAAGGGGGCGCAAGCTGGCGCCCACACCAGTGAAAGAGGAGGCCATGGAGCGCCACATCCCCCTGATCCAGCCAGCCAAGGCCCGCGCGCCGGAGTCGGTGGAGAAGATAGCTTCCGTGGCGCCGGACTATCTGGTGGTGGTGGCCTATGGCCAGATCCTGCCATTGTCGATCCTTAAAATCCCCAAATTTGCGCCGGTGAACCTGCACGCCAGCCTGCTGCCCAGGTGGCGAGGCGCCGCGCCGATCCATCGCGCGTTGCTGGCCGGGGACTCGGCCACCGGAGTCTGCTCCATGGTGATGGAGGAG
>JAOUPQ010000100.1 GCA_029879765.1 Nitrospinota bacterium
GGCCGATCCATCCTAGTGGAGGACACCACCACCGACCCCAGGTTCATCGAAGGAGTGGAAAACTGTCGCTCCGAGCTTTGCTCCCCCATGATTCTGGACGGCAGGATCATAGGCGTTATCAATACGGAGAGCGAAACCCCCGCTTTTTTCCATGAAGAAGACCGCCATATTCTGGAAAACTTCGCCACCCAGATCTCCGGCGCCCTGGAGACAACCCGGCTGCGCAACGAGCTGGCCCGGGCCGAAAAACTCTCCATGATCGGATATTTCGCCTCGGCCATTCTGCACGATATCAGAAACGACCTGCACCAGCTCAACATCGGGGCGGACCTTCTGGAGATGGCCCCGGACGACCCGGCCCGGGTGGAGACCATCGCCAGGAAGGTGCGCAAGTCCGCGGAGAATATCCACGACCTGGTGGGGGACATCTTTGAATTCGTCAGCACCGGCAAAAGCCTGGTGTCCCGGCGCAGGCTGGAGCTCACCCCGTTCATGGAGTCCTTCGCCACCCGATTCATGGCCACCACCCGCAAGGAGGTGAATGTGACCATGGAACTGGAGGGGAACCCGGTGGTGGAGGCGGATCCTCGCAGGCTCCGGCGGGCGCTCTTGAACCTGGCCAGCAACGCCGCCGAGGCGATGCCGGATGGAGGCGCCCTTTCCATCGCCTCCGGAAAACAGGATGGGAAGGTGTTCATCGAAATTCGCGATGAAGGCAAGGGGATCGACCCGGAGCGCCTGGAGAAAATCTGGGAGCCATTTTATACGTATGGCAAGCGCGAGGGGACCGGGCTGGGGATGGTGATCATCAAGAAGATCGTGGACGACCACGGGTGGAGGATCCATGTGGCCTCCGAGGTGGGAAAAGGGACCTGCTTTCGGATAATCTGCGATGAGCAAAACCACTCCGGGGCCGATAGCGAACCTGCCCCCCGCTAAACCGACGGCTGCTGGGGGCAAGATTAAATCGAGGCGGACGGATACTCTTCGCCCCCGGCAGCCATGGACGACTGGCTAATTCAATGCGGTGACCGCCATTTTGACAGCTCCGTTATGGCTTCCCGCTTTCAATATAACTTCCTCCTTCATCGTCGGCCCACTCCCATCCAATGGGTCGCTTCCGAATGATCTTATGATTACATCGGCTGGAACCTTCAGGGCGCTTTCCAGAAATCCACTGTCAGGAAGTTTGCCCGCATTAAAGTCGAAGGCAGCGCTGCCGATGGCCTGCGTATGCTCATCCGCCTTTATTTGCTCCATAAAGGTGTCCACGGCCGTCCCCGCCGCAGCGCCCAGAAATACGTTGCTGATTCCTCCGGTCACGTTGCCCACAGCCACGGTCAAAACGCTTTTGAATACTTTGGTGACAAATTTCTCAAACTTTGAAGGATTGTCCACCGCCAGAACTTCCACGATCAACTGGCAATCTCCAAATATCTGCTCCTTGAAAACGACCGACTGGGAATATGACAGATCCGCAGAATCCAGGGGAAATCTGGTGCTTGTACTGTATGTCTTTACGGTTGTCACGGTGGGCTTCCCAGGCCCTGGATACACCAGCGTGTGATTGACCATGATGGTGTCCTCCCCCCCCTTTATCGATCCTTTATTCTCAAGAGCCATTCCGGCGATTTTTATCTCCACGATTTTCCCGTTCATGATCCCCTCTGCATAATAGTGACAATTAGTTTTAACGTCTGTTCTTTATTTCGGCGAATAACAACGCGCTGACTGAACCAGCTACTGCAAAGCCATACTTGCACAATACGCACAGTATATTTTTAGACCTGGATTTACAATAAATAAAGTAATCTGAATTTTTGCATTAAAGCGAAAACCGCAATTCGCATATTGATTGGTTTTTTTGCTCTGGCGCCCACCGGACGGACCACACTTTCTGAATCCGGGCGGATATTATATTTTTCTCCCCCTTGACCCTTCCCATGTTTTAAAGTTAATCTAAGGTTTACGCGAAGGCATGTACCAAGGGGAGGAACACATGACAGACCGTGCGGCTTTATCGCCCGAAAGAGTGGAACAGGTGTATATCCGCCTGGAACAGACTTTATCCGTCGTCCGCAACAGGCTCAACAGGCCGATGACGTTGGCGGAAAAAATCGTCCTGGGCCACCTGAACGATCCGGAGCGCCAGGATCTGATCCCTGGCAAAAGCTATCTGCAATTGCGCCCGGACCGGGTGATCATGCAGGACGCCACTGCCCAGATGGCCCTGCTCCAGTTCATGAGCGCCGGCATAGACACCACCGCCGTTCCATCCACCGTCCATTGCGACCATTTGATCCGCGCCCACCAGGGCTCCGGGCCGGACCTGAAGATCGCCAACAAAGAAAACGAGGAGGTGTATAACTTCCTGCGCGACGTGTCGGCAAGATACGGCATCGGGTTCTGGAAACCTGGGGCCGGGATCATCCATCAGGTGGTGCTGGAGAATTACGCATTCCCCGGCCAGATGATAATCGGCACGGACAGCCACACCCCCAACGCCGGCGGCCTGGGGGTTATCGCCGTGGGAGTGGGAGGCGCCGACGCCGTGGATGTGATGGCCGGCATGCCCTGGGAGGTGTTGTACCCAAAAGTCACCGGTGTGCGCCTGGTGGGGCAGCTGTCCGGATGGACCGCGCCAAAAGATATCATCCTCAAGCTTGCCGGTGTGCTCACCGCCAAGGGGGGCACCAACCGGATAATAGAATATTTCGGCCCCGGCTGCGCCACCATCTCCGCCACGGGAAAGGCCACCATCGCCAACATGGGGGCGGAACTGGGCGCCACCACATCCATCTTCCCATATGACCTGCGGATAAAAACTTATCTGGACGCCACCAATCGCGAATTCTGCTCCGAGGCGGCGGACCAGGTGGCCCACATGCTGGCCGCCGACGAGGTGGTGGAGGAAAACCCGGAAAGCTTTTACGACCAGGTGATAGAGATCGACCTTTCCGCCCTGGAGCCGCACGTGGTGGGGCCCCACACGCCGGACCTGGCCCGGCCCGTCACCCAGATGGCCGCCGACGCGCGCAAGGGGGAGTTCCCGGCCAAGCTTTCCGCCGCCCTGATCGGATCCTGCACCAACTCCTCCTATGAGGACCTGACCCGCGCCGCCGATATCGCCCGCCAGGCCGCCGCCCATGGGGCCAGGATAAACATTCCATTCATGGTGACTCCCGGCTCCCGCCAGATCGCCTCCACCATAGAGCGGGACGGCCAGATGGAGGCCCTGGAGAAGATCGGCGGGTCCGTGCTGGCCAACGCCTGTGGCCCCTGCATCGGCCAGTGGCGCCGGGACGAAGTGGCCAAGGGTTCGCCCAACTCCATCATCACCAGCTACAACCGGAATTTCCCCAAACGCAACGACGGCAACCCGGCCACTTTCACCTTCATCGCCAGCCCGGAAGTGGTGATAGCCTTCGGCCTGGCCGGTTCGCTGGAATTCGATCCGCTGGAAGACACCATCCCCGGCAAGGATGGCCCCTTCAAGCTGTCCCCCCCCGCCCCGGCGCCGGAGATTCCGCCCAATGGTTTTCTTTTCGACACGGAAGGCTACTCCCCCCCGTCGGACGATCCATCGTCGGTGACGGTGGAGGTGGCGCCCCAAAGCGAGCGACTGCAGAAGCTCGAGCCCTTCGCCCCATGGAGCGGGAAGGATTTCACCGAACTTCCCCTTTTGCTAAAAGCCAGGGGCAAATGCACTACCGACCATATCTCCCCCGCCGGGCCTTGGCTCAAGTTCCGCGGGCATCTGGACAATATCTCCGACAACATGTTCACCGGGGCCATAAACGCCTTCACCGGCCAGCCAGGCGCCGGACTGAACCAGATATCGGGTGAACGGGACAAGCCCTTCCACGAAATCGCCCGGACATACAAGGCCCAGGGGCTGCGATGGGTGGTGGTGGGGGATGAAAACTACGGCGAGGGCTCCAGCCGAGAGCATGCCGCCATGAGCCCCCGGTTTCTGGGAGTGGCGGCCATCATCACCCGCTCCTTCGCCCGCATTCACGAGACCAACCTGAAAAAACAGGGGGTGCTGCCGCTGACCTTTATCGACCCTGAGGACTACGACAAGATCCACCAGACAGACAGGGTTTCCATCCTGGGGCTGGAGGATTTCGCCCCCGGAATGCCGCTGACGGTCCAGCTGTCCCGCGAGGGGGGCGCAAAGGTAAAGTTCCAGGTGGCCCACACCTTGAGCGAGGAGCAGATCGAATGGTTCCGCGCGGGCTCGGCGTTGAACAAGATAAGAGCAGGACAGAAACGACACTGACAAGCTGATATGTAGGGCCTGGGCGCCCCGGATCTGGCCCGGGGTTGGCCAGTTGTCACTCCCGCCATGACATGACCCCAAAAAAAGGTATGATGTCCGTTGTTTGTTTCGTTGGCAAGCCGCAAAAGGAATCATAAAATTGAGCTGGATTGACATACTGATAGTCGCCGTATACTTGGCCTCCGTCACGGCCATGGGGTTTTTCTTCTACAAAAGGGCCTCCACCTCCAGCGGATTCGCCACCGCCGAGGGGAAGATGAAAGGATGGGTGGTCGGGTTCTCCATCTTCGGCACCTATCTCTCCTCCATCTCGTTCATCGCCCTGCCGGGAGCCTCCTTCGCCGAGGGGTGGAACCGGTTCGCCTTCTCCCTGTCGCTGCCCTTGGCGGCATGGGTGGCCACGCGCTGGTTCACCCGTTACTATCGGCGGACCGGGCACGTCTCCGCCTACGCCAGCCTGGAGACCAGGTTCGGGGTGTGGGCCAGGCTGTACGCCATGACCTTTTATCTGCTCACCCAGTTCGCCAGGGTGGGCACTATCACCTTCCTGGTGGCGCTTACTTTGAACAGCGCGGCGGGGTGGGACATCCGCATGGTGATAGTGGTGGTGGGGACGCTGGTGACCGTATACACGGTGATGGGAGGGATCGAGGCGGTGATCTGGACCGATATGGTGCAGAGTATCGTCCTCATTACCGGAGCTGTTGTTTGCGCCACCATTCTTCTGTTCAGCATGCCGGAGGGGCCTGGCCAGGTTTTCCGGATCGGGATGGACAGCGGCAAATTCTCCATGGGCCCCTATGGCCTTTCGCTGTTCCACACCACTTTCTGGGTGACTCTGGTCTATGGGGTATTCATCAATCTGCAGAACTTCGGAATCGACCAAAACTATGTCCAGCGATACCTGGCCTCGGAATCGCAGAAGGAGGCGGATCGCTCCGTCTGGTTTGGGGCGTTATTGTACATACCGGTCAGCGCCCTCTTTTTCTTCATCGGCACGGAGCTGTTCGCCTACTACTCCGTCTTTCCGGGGCTGCTGCCGGAACATCTGGCCGCTCCCGGCGCGGGGGACAAGGTGTTTCCCCATTTCATGATGACCCAGCTGCCCACGGGCTTTAAGGGGCTGCTGATCGCGGCGCTTTTGGCGGCGGCGATGAGCACCGTGTCCAGTTCGCTCAACTCCTCGTCCACCATCCTGATGAGCGACCTGTATACACGCTTTCTTTTCCCCGACGCCGACGACCGGCATAAGACCCTCTTCCTCCGGTTCTCCTCCCTGGCGCTGGGATTTTTCGGGGTGATCGCGGCCCTGCTGATGATAAACAACAAAAGCGCCCTGGATCAGTGGTGGAAGCTCTCCGGGGTCTTCAGCGGAGGAATGCTGGGGCTGTTTCTGCTGGGGATCATGACCACGCGCGCGCGCTCCGCCCATGCGGCGGTGGGGGTGGCGGCGGGGCTGTCGGTTATCGTATGGGCCTCCTTCGGCGGGACATGGGGCCTGCCGGAAAATCCGTTGCACCCCTTCATGACCATCGTCATGGGAACCTGCGCCATATTCCTTGTGGGGATGGCGGCGGCCATGGCCCTGGGGAAGCCACAGAGCCGTGGATAGGCAAAGGTATTTCGTAAAGGAGGATTTCGACTCGGCCGAAGGCGCCTTCCTTCCCAGGGGAACATATGTGTGGCTCCTCTCCATGACGGAGGAGGGCGACGCGACAGTGGAGTTTCAGAAACGGGAGGTTCTGATTCCCGGCCGTATGGTCTGCCCTTCCCCCGTGCCCGCTCCACCCATGGAGAAGCTGATGGAGAAAGACCCCTGCTTCGCCAGGGGGGTGGAGGAGTTCGACCTGGTTTACAAAAGCGATGATCTTCTGTTCGCATTCTACCGGTGCAAGGAGCATGGAGCGTGGTTCCTGGAGGATGTGCGCGGCGGGATCGGATTGTATTCCCGTTTCATATATCTGGCGGATCCACCAGAGCAAACGGAAAAGGAGTATGAGAAGGTCTGGCGTTCCTTCCACCAGAGGGCCGACGACGACCTGACCCTCCTGGGCATCATGGGCCCCATGCCTCTGTGACCCTGCCCCCCTTTTGCTTTGCCGTGGCCATGGGGATTGGACGATAATGATTCCCCATGACCACGGGAAATTCCGACAACCGCCATTTATGGATCCTGGGCGCGATGACGCTGGCCGGGGCGGCCTTGCGTTTCTTTCTGATAGACAAGGAATCGCTGTGGATGGACGAGGCGTACAGCGTCTGGTTTTCCCAGCGGCCCCTGGGTGAATTGTGGAGCCAGGTCCCCGCTTATGAAACCCATCCCCCTTTCTACTACACCATCCTGAAGGGGTGGACATTCCTGTTCGGCCAGGGGGAGGGGGCTTTGCGCGCCCTCTCCGCCATGGCGGGTGTCTGCGCCATACCGCTGATCTATGCGCTGGGGGCCACGGTGGCCGAGGGATCCAATGCGCGGCAGGCGGGCCTGGCCTCGGCGGGGCTGTATACACTGGCTCCTGTTCAACTTCTATACGCCCAGGAAGCCCGGCCATACGGGCTGCTGATGCTTTCCGCTTCCATGGCCATGGCTGGGGCTTTCTGGTTGCTGGCCAATCCCCGGCGGGCGGCCATCCCATGGCTGGGGTTCCGAGGCGATGGGCAACCGGACCGGGGGGCGGTTCTGGGATGGATGGGGCTGATCCTGGGCGTGGCGGCCAGCATGTGGCTGCATAACCTGTCCACTTTGCTGGCCCTGGCCCTGGCGCTGACCTTGGCGCCTGCGCTGGCGCATCGCACCGGATATTCTGGAACCTTCATACGGAACGCCGGGATGGCGGCTGTGGCGATCCTGCTGATATGGGCGCCGTTCATTCCCTGGTTTCTCGCCCAGTCCTCCAACGTCAACACCTCTTTCTGGATGAGCAGGATCGACGCCGGGATGATCGCCCAGGGGATGGAGCATATTTTCCTGGATAACATATCATCATGGCCGGCCCGGGCGCTTGTGGTGGTCACGTTCCTCCTGGGCCTGTATACATTGGCGCGAAACGAAGGCCCGGCGCCTCTCCTGGCGCTGGCCGGGATAGCAACCGTTCCCCTGGCGCTGGTGATCGCGGCCAGCTATATGGTCAAGCCGATGTTTCTGCCCAGAACCTTGCTGTGGGTTTCCATCCCGTTCTATGTGGTTTCCGGGGCGGCTTTTGCTGCGGATTTTGGGCGGGCATACAAGGGAGCGCTGGCTCTTCTGCTGCTGGGGGCGCTGCTGGCCGGGGATCTTGAGTATTACGAGACGCACAGGAAAGAGCCATGGCGGCAGTTGACCGCCCACATCGCCAAAGAGGCCGGGAATGATGACAGGGTGATTCTTCTTCCCAACGGGCTGGAACTCCCTTTCAACTACTACATGTCCAGGTTCCGCCCCGGCCTTATGGCCACGCCGCTCCCCAGGGCCTTTCCGGCCGTGGGGATGGAGCGCCCATATCCCTCCGGCAACGCAGCCCAGCCTGCGCTCACCGAAGAGGATCGCCCATTGCTGGACGGCGTCTCATGCCACTTTTCCGATGTGTGGGTGATATTGAGGCTTCCGCATCTCTTTGATCCGGACAAAGTGGCGCTGGATAAATTGAACCGGGAGTGTGATGTGGCGGAGTCCCAACGCTCCAACGTGCTCTTCTTCTATCGCTTCACCGGGAAGGGGGAGGGGAGCCAGGGATAGCCATGGAAAGCCGGGGGGGCTGACTTTTCCATAACTATCCCTGTTTTCCAGCAACCTGGGTCGGGGCTTTTACGACTCCAGGTTTCGCTCCATCCGCAGTTTGACCGCACAGATCCTGCCCCTGATCGCGGTTTCCCTGATTTGGGTGAGGTTATCATCGATCGCCGCCAGGGCGTTGTCGAAGGCGCTCATGGCCAAAGACGAATTCGCCATGGCCTGGGCGTCCTGTTCCATCCTGGCTATCCTCAGGTATGTGTTTCCCAGTCCCAGCTGGGTTATCCCCCATTGCTGGGGCGCTATCTCCATTTTCCTCACTTTCAGGGAGGCAGCATAATATTGAAGCGCGTCCATAAGCTTGGCCCGGCCAGCCTGGCCGCCGATGCGCTCGCCCATGATCGAAAGCGCATTTGCCATGCAAGAGTTGGACTGGGCCCACATCATTGAATCGGGCTCCCTTTTGAATATAAGGATCGCTTTCTTGAACAGGGTGGTGGATTCATGCAGCCACAATACCCCTTCGCCCCCGTTGGTGATCTCGCCTAACCGGCAGAGGACCGAGCCAAGATTCATGGCGGCATGAGCCCATTTTCCCGCGGCCAATTCCGGGTTCAGTTCATCGACCACCATCTGCGAATAATTCTTCGCCTCCTTAAGATAGATCTCGGCTTCTTCTCCGGTTGATCTTGTCCCCAGGGAAAGCAGAGCGCAACCCAGGTTCTCGCGGATGTCCAGTCTTTCCTCGTGATAATTGTTCTGTTGGCATATTTCGAGGACCTGCAGGCAGACGGCGACCGCCTCGAATAGATGCTGCCTTCCCTCCAGCCCGGCCACTCTCTCACCCAGGCTGCACAAGCAGGCGCCCAGGTTGCCGGATATCTTCACCCAAAGCTTGGGATCCGCTTGAGGGGTAATCATTTTAGCCGCATTCTTGAAATGCCCCAGTCCGGAGAGTATAAAGTGGATCGGCCGACCACTGTCGGATAGCTCGCCCAGAGCTGAATAACAACTCCCCAGGCAGTTGTGGGTTTTTGCGGTCATGATTGCGTCCATCCCCCTGGAGGGGTGGTTCAGGGCGCGCTGAAACTTGGATATCGCCTTGTTGTACATTGGAACGGGCCTGGGGGAGTTGAAGGCCTTCACCGCATGGCCAAGGGCGGAGATGTATGACCGGGCAGGCTCAGGTGTCGTCGCCAGAAACTTCATGGCCGATTCCAATTCCTCATCCGCAAGCCAGGGCAGCGAGGCGATATCCCTCATCAGTTTTTCCAGCTCCGGGAGTTCCAGGGAACGGATATCGAAAAAGGTGGTGTCGCCCTGGGCCACCCTGCTGGCGGTGGTGGAGTAATTAAGGGCATTGGGGTCGAGCAGGTGTTTGTCGGGGTCAGCATCAAGTCGCATGGGTACCTTCCTTCCGTCCCGGCGATCTTCAGTTATAACCTGAGGCAGGCTCACCTTGCCCCGTATCCCAGCCCTGACCCTGTTGGCTTTCCCGGCGGAAGAGCTATGTTCCGGTGGTGAACATCAAACGTTCACCCGCGCTTTCCGTTTCTCCCTCTTGCTCTTGCGTCCAGCGCTCTTGAACTCATATTGACCAAACCTCATGGCAACCATGGGTCTCTGTTTCCGTGAATCCACACTTTCACAGCGCGTCTTCATCTGCGTACGCTTCACGCCATGCTTATAATATATATAATATTATTCCATTCTGTAAATAGCTAATTAATGATATTATTTATACAGATTCCATATTACAGCCTTACGACAAACGGTATTTGGCAAGGAAAAACAATATTTCTTACTGGATCAAATTATTGACATACATCCCCCCCTCCCATGATCACGCAGGAGATACACACT
>JAOUPQ010000339.1 GCA_029879765.1 Nitrospinota bacterium
ATCGCGCGGCCATCCGCATGAGCGCCGGGGAAGTGGAGTAGACCGCATGGGGCGCCACCCCATGCCGCATCATGCCTCCATGGACGCCCGCGCCAAAGGCGCCCCCCGCCTCCACTGCCAGAGCAAGACCTTCGAATCTTTCCCTGGCCAGGGAAGGATCCAGCCCCAGAACCTCGTGGAACACCACCGATCGCAGCCCCTTCCCGGTCAGGGCAGGCGCCGTCAGCCCGGTCTGGGAGACATCCCCCACGCAAGTGGTTCCGGTGGCCACCAGCCTCCGCACACCTTTGGCGATGGAGGCTTTTATGGTGGAATCTTTTGTTTTCATCCGCAGGGATATCAACTCTTTAATCCACTCTGTGAAAGGAGCGCCGGGCGTCAGCTTTCCCTGCATGTATGAAAGCTCCAGGTGGGAGTGGACGTTGATGAAACCGGGATGGAGAACGTGGCCCGGAAGATGAACCACCTTATCCGCTTTGGCGTCCTTCAGGGAAATGGCCGGGGCGACCTGACTGACGATCCCCCCCCGCACCAGGATCGCCGCGTCCCGCAGGATGGTGGTGGAATCGACCACTATAACCGAGGCGGTGACTTTAAGCGCTCCCCCGGTTATGGGTCGATCCATTTGCGCCAATCCTCCGTGATGATCCCCTGCTTGCGATATCGAAGCATGGCGTTCTTGCATTGGCAGTCGCGCGGCTGGTTCTGGACAACTTTCAGCGCTTCGGTGACGATCTCCGGCATCTGCTGCAGAGCCAGCTCCAGCTTTTTCTTCTCATCGCCGGTGGTCATTCCCTCGAACAGCTCCCCCTGGCGGAACTCCCTCTCCACCAACCCTTCGGCGAAGTTGGTAAGGTAGCAGATGGCCGCATAGCAGATTTCCAGCTCCCTGGCCAGGAAGGTCTCCGGACATAAGGTCATCCCCACAAGGTCCGCCCCGTAAGAGTGGTATAGCCGTATTTCCGCCGGGGTCTCCAGCCGGGGGCCCTCGGTGCAAACATAGGTGGCCCGATCCGCCGCGTTTTTGTCCATCCTCCCCACGGAATAAAGCAGAGCGTGGCGCATCTCCGGACAGAAGGGATCGCTCATCCGGATGAAGCCCAGCCCCCCTTTTGTGAAAAAAGTGGAAGGGCGGCTTTTTGTCATGTCGATGATGTCGTCCGGCACGGCAAAGCCTCCCACATCCAGATGCGGATTTATAATCCCAGGCCCGGACCAGGAGACTATCCGCTCCACCCCCAGCTCCTTGAACGCCCAGATATTGGCCCGATAGTTTATAAACGGCGCCGTGATCGCGTATCTTTCCAGCCCGTGGCGGGAGAGAAAGTAGAATTTGATTCCGGCGTGGTTTACCAGCTTCACATCTTTTACATCGCCATAGGGGGTTTTGACAGGGGGGATATCCACCACCCGCCCGAACACTTTGTTTGTCAGCAGGTGATAGGCGGCGCTCCCTCCTATCACCGCGATGAGAGGTTTTTTCACCAATCCTTCTCCGGTCTTCGGGAAGGTGGCCTGGCCTGTTTCCTTAGCTCCTTCTTCAATTCCTGTTCATCCTTCTCTATGGCGTTGAGGGTCATTTTAGCCTCTTCCGGGGTCATTTGCCCGGCTCTGCTCTCCTCTTCTTTCATCTTTTCAGGCTCCGGCTTTTGCTCCTGTTTCTCCTGGCCGGGCTGATCCTTCTTTTCCGACTGTTTATCATCCTGCTGGTCAGGTTGCTTTTTCTCATCATCGCTCTCCCCTTCCTTGCCGTCCTGCTTCTTCTGCTGGCTTTGCTCCTTCTTTTTATCCTCCATTTCCTGGATCTTGGCCAGGGCCAACTCCAGGTTGTGGCGGGAGTCGTTATCGTCGGCGCCAGACTTTAGCAGGGCCTTATATCCCTCCACCGCCGCCGCATAACTCTTCTGGGCGGTCTCCATATCCCCGCTTTTCTCCGCCGCTTCTCCCGCGCGATACAGGGCCACTCCCTGGTTGAACCGGGCGTCCCGACCCAGCTCTCCTTCCGCTTCCGAGGCCCGCTGGAAAGCCTTGGCCGCCTCCTGGAATTCACCCAGCTTGTGATAGGCGCCCCCCATGTTATAGTCCAGCGCCTTGTTCTCCGGATCGGTCTGCTGCGCTTTTTTATATTCCTCCAGCGCCCCCTGATAGTCCTCCTGGCCATGCAACGCGGCGCCTTCATGGGCGGGGCCGCCGAACCCGGCCAGGAACAGCGCCATCAGCGGCAGGGCCGCCAGTCTATATGATAGAGCCATGTTCCAGCATCTCCAGTATAAGCCCTTCCCGCAAGCCGAAATCCGATACCACCAGATGGTCCACCCCCATGCGGCGCATCACCGCCTCCACGATGGCGATCCCCGGGATTATCAGGTCCTCCCGCCCCCCTTTCAGCGGGCCGATGCGCGACATCTGGGGGATAGTCATCATCGATAGTTTCAGGCGCATCACCTCCACCGCCCGCAAGGTCAGCTTGTGGTGGTTTATCATGGCGGAGTTGTATTCGTCCAGTTCCAGATCCATGGCCGCCATGGAGGTCACCGTCCCCGCTGTGCCCACTATGGTCTCGTTTCCATCGGGGGCCAGTT
>JAOUPQ010000101.1 GCA_029879765.1 Nitrospinota bacterium
GGCTATCCTGGAATTCGGCGTGGTGTATCCCTGGCTTCGCCAGGGGGAGGTGTATAAGTACGATTCATACTATGCGTGGATCGGCGCCACCACCGGGGACAAGATCTCCTATGTTCTGGGGCGCCCGGTGGAGTTCATCTCCGAGGCGCTGTCCACCCCCATGCGGGCGGCGGCGTGGTGGAACCTGTTGCTGGGCTTTGGTTTTCTTGTGCTCTTGTCCCCCCTGGGCGCGGCCATGGCCTTCTGGCCCTCCATGGAGCTTTTCCTCTCCTGGTACTGGGGCGCCCATGGGCTGTTTTACCATTACCCGCTGCTGATATTGCCCATGTGGACCCTCGCCGCGGTGATGGGGACGGCGAACCTGGGCAGGTTCATGGCCCGGATATGGCCCTGGGGAAGGGCGAGGTTCATCGTGTCGCTGGTGGCCGGTTTGTATATATTGGTGGGCAATGTCTGGCTGGCACGGGAATATGGGGGATTGCCGCTGATCGCCAGTCCCTCCCGGCTGATCACGGAGCAACACAGAAAACACGCCGCCGCGGCCATGGAGGCCATGAAGATAATCCCCCCCGGCGCCACTGTCTCGGCTCATGACGGGCCATACAGTTTCCTGACGCATAATCCGAACGCATATCTTTATCATGGAGACAAGACCGGCCATGTGATCGTGGATTTCTATGAAGGAAAGAGAACCCATGGCTATGAGATGTGGCCCTTTACCGCCATGGATATCGAATATATCGTCCTGGACTCCAACGCCCCCCATGAAGTGCGAAAAGCCAACGCCTGGGATGTGACGGATGTGCTGGCCCATCCTGACTATGAACTGATCAGGGCGAGGGACGGGCTTTATATCTTCAAACTAAAAGAATCGGCCCGGCGCAAGACGGCCACCGGGCTTTCCGAAAGTGGCGATGGATAACGGCGTTACCCATGCTGCGGGGGCAAACGAGCCCCAGACTCCAGAGCCTGTGACCGATGTAACCAGAAGCTGGTCCCACGGGTTGGCCCTGCTGGTTATCATCATGGTGGGGGTGGCCATCCGCTGCGCGAACCATGGCCGAGTGCTGGGAGGGGCGGAAATCTTTTTCCCCGACAACGACCCCTACTACCATATGTGGAGAGTCCTGGCCATCATGCGGGACTATCCCACCGTCCCATATTTCGACGCCATGATGAACTATCCCTTCGGCGCCTCGATCATCTGGCCACCATTGTTCGATTTCTTCATCGCCACTTTGAACATGACGCTGGGGATGAGCCCGGAAGACCCACGGGGGGTGGAGGTGGTATCCGCTTTCGCCATTCCCATTATCGGCGGATTGACGGCAGGCGCGGTATACCTGCTGGCCAAGGAAACTGTGGGCCAGCGATATGCCCTGGCGGCGGCGGGGGTGTTCATCCTCTTCCCTGCGCACATATGGTACTCCAAGCTTGGGTTTGTGGATCACCATGCCCCGGTCACCCTGATACAGGTATTCATGTTCGCGCTTTTCATGCGGCTTTACGCCCGAATGGGCGCCTGTGCTGGCGCCGGACTGCGGGGCAACCTGGCCTTGCTGGCGGCGGCGTCCTGCTCCATGGCGGTGGGAATGCTGACATGGAACGGCTTCATATTCTTCGTGGCGCTGCTGGATATGTTCCTGCTGGCGGCTCTTCTGGCCCGGGGGCTTCGCCCGGAATCGAGGCTGGCGGAGCTTTGCTGGGCCACCCATATTCCTGTGGTTCTCATGATCTCTCCTGCCATTATGGCCACCGTGCAAGCCTCCGGAAGATCGGTGACCGCTATTCACCTGTCATGGTTTCATGGAGGCGCCATAGCCGCGTTCGGGGTGGTGGGGTTATTGTTCCATCTGCTGCGCGCCCGCCCCGGCCTGGCCCTGGCGCGGTGGCCATGGAATCTTGCCGCGGCTTTTGCCATGACAATCGCAGGATTCATTGCCGCCGCATATACCGGCGCTCTTTCCGAGGGGATGGGGTGGATACTCACTTCGGACAAGTTTATGGCCAACGTGCTGGAGTCCCAGTCTTTTTTTATAGAGAGTGGCAGTTTCTCCATGACAGGAGGGCTGCTGATGCTCACCGGGCTGTTCCCCGTGGCTCTGGTCGGGGCGGGGGCAATGTTGGCGGAGCAGTGGAAGGATCGGTTTGCCGATGGGCGACGGCTTTTTCTGGTGTTTCTGACATTTGCGCTCTTCGTCATGCTGGCCAAGCAGAGACGCTTCGGAGCGGATTTCGGCCCCGCCATGGCGGTGGTGATCGCCTATCTGGCGGTGAACCTGGGTTCGGATGGGGCCGCCAATCTGGCCGCCAGAGGTGTGGGGCGTCGGCTCGCCTCCATTTTGGTCGGCGCAGGCATGATGGCTTTAATAGTGGCCGCTTCCGGGCCATTTTTGTGGAGCTATATTGTACGGCCACAGTTTACTCACGCCGCCGATGACCACTATCAACGAAAGAACAAGTTCCTTATCCAGCTTCGCGATCTTCTGGACAGCTCCGGGCGCTCCGGCGACCATGGTGTCATGAGCTTTTGGGATCTGGGGCACAAGATCCAGTACATCACCAAAATGGGGGTGGTGAGCAATAACTTCGGCCTGCACATCGGGGAGGACTCCTTCCATGACTGGTCCGCCTTTTTCCTGGCCACCAGCGAGGAGGAGGGGGACAGGATAATGGAGCGAAGAAAGGCGCGCTATGTGGTGAGCGACTTCGACATAGGGGCGCTGAGAACCGCAGCCTTGTATATGGGGCGTGATCCATCCGGCTATTACTCCGTCACCACCAGGCCCAATGGCAGACAGGACCACCGGCTTGAGCAGGAGTTTTTCAAAACACTCTTCGCCCGATTCACCTTGTTCCTCGGCTCGGAACAGGCGGTAAACTTCAGCGGCGGTCGGTTGGTGGTTCCTCCTCTGGAAGGGTATCGCCTGATCCTGGACTGGGGCAGGAAGGAGCAGGGGGGTTATCCAAAAGCGTGGGAGAGGGTCGCCGGGGCGCGACTTATCCTGCATGGCCAGCCTGGCGGAGAAGCGCGGTTGGTATATACGTTCGTCTCGGGCTCTGCCGGGGAGCGCAGATATGTCCGGACCGTTCATCTGGATAAGGAAGGGATGGGATTGGCCAGGGTTCCCTATTCCTCGGAAAGGGCGGACCTGGGGCATAGCTCTGAATACAGGATCATATATGCCGGGGGGGAGAGGCGGCTGTTCGTAAAAGAGCGCCAGGTGGTGGAGGGTGAAACCATACATGTGGATTTGCAGGGGCTCCGGAGCGAGGAATAGCCTCTTAATTCTCCGGGGGAAGTTCTTTGTAACCTAGGGCTTTGGCTTTAGCCAGATGCTCATCGGCCCGGGCGATCTTGCCATTCTGCCGGAGCAGTTGCGCCAGGATGTGGTGCGCCCTGGCGTTGGTGGGGGCCATCTTGATGATATCTTCCATAACCATGATGGCCTCTTCGGTTTGACCACCGTCGGCCAGAGCGCGCCCCAGATCCATTCGGGCGCGAATGCTCCTCGGATTCAGGCGCACGGCCATTTTGAGAAACTGGGAGGCTTCGTCATATCTTTTAAGGTCATGGTAGGCCCTCCCCAGCCTGTGGGCCAGGTTGGGGAGCGTGGGCGATTTCTTCAGGGCGGCCAGATAGTTTTCCGCCGCTGCGGCCACATCGCCCCTGGCGTACAGGACCACTCCCAGATTGGCCAGTGTCTTTATATTGTCCGGATCCAGTTGCTTGGCTGTATTCATTGCCACCAGGGCGCGGTCCACCTCCCGATTGGCCAACAGGGCCACCGCCAGGTTTTGATATGGTCGGCTCTTGCCCGGACTTTTGGATACGGAGTCCTCCCAAAGTGATATGGGACTGCTCCACACCAGGTTTCTTTGGTACGTGCCCCACGACAGGAGCGCGCCAACCGCCACCGTGGCCATGATCACCAGGGCCAGGGCCTTTTTTTGGGCCACGCCCGCCAGCGCCATATGCGCCAGGGAAACCATAGTGATGGCCAGCCCGGCCATGGGCAGATACATCCTGTGCTCGAAGGCCAGGTCCTCGGGCGGCAGGGGGAGGATGGATGACTCCACGCTGATGGCGAGGAAGAAAAACAATATACCAAACGAAGCCATGCGGTTTATTCGGAAGAGCGCGACGCCAGCCGCGAACAATATAAGCAGCAGGATAAGCCATGGGGCCGCATGGAATATGGAATCGGGGACAAGGATATGATGGTCCAGGTTCTGGCCGACAGGGTATACAAGCAGCCGAAGGTAGAGGACTATGACACCGAACTGGGTGATCAGGTATGTGTATGGGGAAAGTTTATCCTCCGCATTGAGGACGTCCCCAAGTTCTCCGGCTTCCGCCACAAGGGTCAACACAGGGGCCACAGGCAACAGCAAAAAATAGGGCCGCAGAAAAGGCGCCCTGGCTCTCAAGGCGCCCGGGGATCGGCTTATAAAATAGTAGTCCACCATCACCACCGCCAAGGGCAGGGTTACGGCAAGTTGTTTTGTCGCCATTGCTGCCAGGGCGAAAGCCAGGGAAAGGCCCAGCCACACGCTCCCCTGGCCTGATATGGGGCCTGGGGGCGACTTCATGGCAAAACGCAGATAGCAGTAGATGGAGGATAGGTAGAGCATGGCCACCATGGAAGCGTTGCGTTGCCAGATATATGTCACCGCCTGGGTCTGGAGCGGATGGAGAGCGAAGAAGAGGGCCGCCGCCATCCCCAGGGCCAGAGCCAGACCGCTGCTTTCGTCCTGGCCACTGGCGCGAAACAACAGACCGGCAAGCCAGAAGACCACCACCGTGGTGATGGCGTGGACGGTTATGTTGAAAAGATGGTAGCCGAAGGTGTTCCGCCCGCCTATGCTCCAGTTGATCGCCAGGCTTTCGAACACCAGGAACCTGGCAGGGTTATGACGGAAAACGCGTTCTATATCCCATGGATCCTTGATGGCCGGATTATTGATGATTTTGGACGCGTCGTCGAAATGGAAAGGGTGGCGCAAGGTGCTGGAGTATACGGTGAACACCACCGCCACCAGCAGCATCGGCAGAACGAAACGGGTCGCCGATGTCATGATACCTCATGGGGGCTCATGGCGGGAAGGGCGTCACTTGTATCCAAGAGCCTCCGCCTTTTTCAGATGTTCGTGGGCGCGGGCCTGATCTCCCTTATGCTGGTAGGCATTGGCCAGGTTGAAATGGGCCTGTCCGTTGGAAGGATCGATTTTCAGCACGTCACCGAACACTATAATGGCCTGATCGATCTTCCCCGAGCGTCCCAGGGCCACCGCCAGATCCATCCTGGCTTCCACGTCCTTCGGGTTGGCGTTGGCCGCCATTATGAAGTATTTGATGGCCTTGTCGTAATTTCCCAGAGAAAAGAAGAGGCCTCCCAGCCTGTAGCTGGCGGCGAAGGGATTGGGCGCCCTGCGAATGGCTTCGATATAGTTTTCCGCCGCCGCCGCATACTCTTTCCTGGTCTCGTACCCCACTGCCAGGTTGTAATATGTCAGATGGTAGTTCGGATCCACCTTCATGCCGGTTTTCAGCAGCTCTATAGCTTTATCAACATTTTCCATGCCATTCTTTTGAAGCAGGGATGAGGCCAGGTTGTTATAACCCCTGGCCTTGTTCGGGCTTTTCGCCACCACATCGGCCCACAACAGGACAGGATCGCTCCAGACCAGGTTTCGCTCTTTGGCCACGGCGTATAGCGGGACGGAAACCGCGATCATCAAGGCCATGGCGATGATTATCCTGGCGCGGGAAGAGGCGATGATGTTGGCCAGCGCCTGGCGCTCCAGCGCCACCATGGCGGCCAGAAGGCCGGTGAGGGGAAGATACATCCTGTGCTCGAAGACCGGATCCTCCAGCACGAAAAACGACGACTCCACCGACGCCGCCAGGAAAGCGAAGATTATGGAGAAAGAGGCGATGCGGTTTTTCCGATGCAGCAGGACACCTGCGGCGAACAGGGCGGCCAGGATCATGAACGCCACGGCGCAATCACCCAGGGAAACCGCCGGAGGGAAGTCGTAATCCAGGTTCTGGTTCACAGGGTAGAAAAGCAGCTTGAAGTATACGAAAACGATGACGTTCAGCTCTGTCATAAGATACTGGTGGGTGGGCAGCAGGTTGGCCGCCCGCTCCCCCAGGTCCCCCACTTCCCCTTTTCCCACCAGGGTGGTGAATATGGGAACGATGAGCAGCATGGGGACGAAGGGCGCCATCCGGGGCAATCTTTTCTTCAATCCCTCCACAGAGCCGGATATGACCAGAAACTCCAAAAGCCCCACCGCCACCGGGATGGTGACGGAGAACTGCTTTGAAATCATCGACAGGAAAGCCAGGCCAACGGAGGCGACCAGCCATCCTTTCCACCGGGGGGCGGGGCGGCCATCCTGTTCATCCAGGGCGGACTTGAGATACGCCGCCAGCGATCCTATGTAGAACAAGGCGCCGATGGAGGTTCCCCTCTGCCAGATATATGTGACCGCCTGGGTTTGCAGCGGATGGACGGCGAAGACCAGGGCCGCGGTGAAAAGGCATGCGGTGGTCAGGGGTGTGTCCACGGTAATGTTGTCGCCCCTGTCCGCTGCGCGGAACAGCAGCCGGAGAAAATAGTAGTACACCACGGTGGTCACCGCATGGACGATGATATTGAGGATGTGGTATCCGAAGGTGTCGTATCCGCCCAGGTGGTGGTTGAAGGCGAAGCTGAAGTATACGATGAACCGGGATGGATTGTGCCACCAGATCTGGCCGATATCCCACATATCCCTGATGTATGGGTTCTGCTCTATCCCCACCAGGCTGTCGAACTGGAAGGGGTAATGGACGACTCCCCGATACAGGGTGAATACAACGGCGGCTAAAATAAAAGAGGGCAGGCCACGCTTTACAAGATCCATAATACTCCTTTCAGGACAAAGATATCCTGGGCCGGGTTTTTCGCCGACAACGGAAAGTCTAGCATACCACGGCGCAAAGCGTCGCTATTGAAGGAGGTCCGGGTCCGTCATCGCCACCATCATTCCGTCTGGGTCGCGCGGGCCGCGTATTCCTCCGCCGCGTCATTCTCCCCCCTGGCCCGCAGCAGCCTGGCCATGGCCTCCAGGGCGCCCCCGTCCCCTGGGTTTTGCTTTAATATGTTCATATAGACTTTTTCCGCTAAATCAGGTTTGCCCATCTTCTCCAGCAGGGCGGCCAGGTGGGAATGGGCGGCGATGAAGGTGGGGGATAAATTGGCGGCGGCGGTATATTCGGCCCCGGCTTCCATATACTTTCCCTGGGCTTCCAGAACTTTTCCAAGTTCCAGGGCGGTTATTATCATATCCGGCTTCAGCTTCCTTGCCATCCGCAGGCTCGTCTCCGCGCCGGCCAGGTCGCCACTTATCCTTTTCAGCACTCCCAGGTCGTGATGAACTTCCGCCGCTCCCCCGCCCAGTTCCACCGCTTTTTCATACAGCTCCTGGGCCCGGGAATATTCTCCCGCCCGTTTTTTCACCGACCCCAGGTTGATGTATCCTCTGGCCTGGTCCGGTGATTTTTTCACCACATCCTCCCACAGCGAGGCAGAAGTGGCCCACACCTGGTTTCTTTTGACAGTGGCCACGCCAAGGAGCGCGACAGCGGCCACCGCCACCGCCAAAAGCGACCAGCGGACATTGCGGCCACGGTTCCGGGTGGTGGTTTCCGCCAGCGCCGCCAGGGCGATATACAGGCCCACCGAAGGGAGGTACATCCTGTGTTCGAACACCCAATCCGGCAAAGGGAAGAAAGAAGACTCCACCGACATGGTCAGAAAGAAAAACAACACTCCGAAACTGGCCATGGGATTTTTCCTGCCCAGCCACACCCCTGCCGCCAGAATCGCCATTAGCAAGGCGAAGGAATCCGCAGAATCCCAGAATGATGTGACCAGAATGAAATGGTGGTCCAGGTTCTGCCCCACGGGGAAAACCATCAGCTTCAGATAGAGGATGATTATGTCGAACTGGGTGAAAAGGTAATGAAGGGGAGGAGGGACATCCACGGCCCTGATCGCAAGATGAGTGACCTCCCCGGCCTGATAAAAAACCGTGAGCAAGGGGACTATCAGCAGCAATGGCAGAAACGGCGCCAGCCATATGGCCCTTTGCCGCAGCCTGGCCACGGAGCCGCTGATCACAAGATATTCCATCAGGACCAGCGCCATGGGGAGGGTGAAGGCGGATTGTTTCGTTAACATCGCCGCCAGGGCCGTGGCCAGGGCCAAGGCGCGCCACGGCTTCCATCTCTCCTGGGGGGCGCCGTCCATCTGGTCCAGGGAGGATTTGAGATACGCCACCATGGAAAACAAGTAGAACACGGCGACCATGGAAGCGCTTCTTTGCCAGATATATGTGATGGCCTGGGTGTTCAATGGATGCACGGCGTATATCAGCGCCATGAAAAACTGCAGAGCCCCGGCCATTTGCCGGTTTTGCCCCTCCCCTTCCAGCCGGGCGGCGGCCCGGAACAGCAGCCCGATGAAATGATAGACCAGCAGCGTGGCCCCGACATGCAGGAGGATGTTGTACAGGTGATAGCCGAAAGTATCCACCCCCCCCAGCGCATGATTCACTGCAAAGCTGAAAAACAGCAGGAACCGGGATGGGTTGTAGTTCCATATCAGGTCGATCCTGGATATATCCTTGATAACCTGGTTATGTAATATCTCCTTTATGCCGTCGAACTGGAAGGGATAACCAAAGGTCCCTCCATATACGGCGAACACAGCCCCGACAAGGAAGGCTTGCCGATATAAAGCAGGGGAGATGCTGGCTGGTATCATAGGTCGGCTCATATTTAAGGTTTTCGAGCCTATTCTAAACCATGCGGCAAAGCGCCAAGGAAAAAAAAGCGCCAGGTGGGCCATCGGGGGCAGCGCCGTTTCTGTGTAATCGGATAATGCTTATAGTGGGCGATAATTTAGCCCAAGCTTGATATAATATTGCGCCAAGCCCGGTAAACAAAACAGAGCGCCGAGCGCGCGGGGATATTAGGGATATGGAGATCAAGCACTGCGTCAACCATCCGGACAGGCACGCCATCGGTGTGTGCGTAATCACCAAAAAGCCGATATGCCCGGAGTGCTCCACCAAATATGAGGGAGTGAACTACAGCCGCGAGGGGCTGGAGGAGCTGAAGCGGCGGCGCGCCCAGAAAACGCGATCCGGAATCTGGAGCCGCGCGGCCAACCTGGCCATGGTGGCCCAGGCTCCCCTATCGTTTTATCTGTTGTACCTGTGCTATCTATACACCTTCAACGCCTTCACAGGCTTGGCAAAGTAGCGGCGAAAGCGAAAGTAATGGCGGGGGAAATAGCGGAAGTCACCACAAAGCGCCCGGCGTTGCGCCCTTTGGATGAAGCGGTGGAATATATCCGCAACCATGGCGCCGCAGTGTTTACCCTGTATGTGGCCGCCGTGGCCCCGATGACGGCAGCTTTTTACTTGCTGCTGGACGCGGTCTCCACGGGGATGTATTCGGCCCTGCCGGAGGGATGTTTGCTTCTGACGGTGGCCACGGTGTGGAAATGGGCCTGGGCCTCCGCCATCCAGGGGAGGATACAGGCAGCTCTTTCGGGCAAGCCGATGGCGCCGCTTCTGGGCCGCCTGTCATATATAATCTGCCTCAAGCTTGCGGCCAGCGTGGCCCTGCTCTGGGGATCGCTCATCATCATCCCCGCCATATACGGCTTCTTCCTCTCCGGCATGGCCGCCCCCCTGCTTCTGGACAGGAGCCTCTCCCCCCTGGCGGCGGCTATCTGGATGGTGAAA
>JAOUPQ010000340.1 GCA_029879765.1 Nitrospinota bacterium
CATCAGGTGGAAGAAGCCTAGCAACTCGTCGCTGCGTTCGATGGCGGTTTTTTTCGGGATCCCGAAATATCCGGCGTAGATCACCAGGTTTTTTATTACTGTCAGATCCTCGTCCAGATTGTCCTCTTGGGGCGCCACCCCCAGGATCGCCTTGATCCTCCTGTCATCATGCCCCACCGCCTTTCCGTCCACGGTGATACGGCCCGCCGTGACGGGCGAAAAGCACTGGATCATTTTAATGGTGGAAGTCTTTCCCGCGCCGTTGGGCCCCAGAAAGCCGAACAACTCCCCCTTGCGAATGGAAAAATCGATCCCATCCACGGCGGTCAGGTCGGCGTATCGCTTCACCACCCCGCTCCCCTGGACGATAGGTTCTTTTTCCGTGGACGGGGTGGAAGGCGCGTCTGTGGCTTCCAAGATATGCGGCTTCCTTTACCCTTTGGGAACCTTTTCCCAGTCAGCCAGAAAGCGCTCTATCCCGATGTCTGTCAGCGGGTGGCCTGTCAGTTTCTTTATCACATCCAGGGGGATGGTGGCCACATCGGCGCCCATCCGGGCCGCCTGCACCAGATGCAGCGGATGACGGATGGAGGCGACGATGACCTCGGTTTCAAAACCGTAGGCGTTGTAGATGTCCATTATCTGGGCCACGGTTTCCATTCCATCATGGGAGATGTCGTCCAGCCGTCCGACGAAGGGGGAGACATATGTGGCGCCCGCCTTGGCGGCCAGCAGCGCCTGGCTGGGGGAGAATATCAGGGTCACGTTAGTGTGGATCCCCTCGCCGGAGAGGATCTTGACCGCCTTCAACCCTTCCACGGTCATGGGTATCTTGACCACGATGTTGGCATGGATGGCGGCCAGCAGGCGCGCCTCGGCCACCATGGCGTCCGCTTCCAGGCCGATGACCTCCGCGCTGATGGGGCCGTCCACTTCCGCCACTATCTCGTTGATAACGGTCTTGAAGTCCTTGCCGGTCTTGGCCACCAGGGATGGATTGGTGGTGACACCATCCACCACGCCCAGGGAATTGGCTTCGCGAATCTCTTTAATATCGGCCGAGTCGATGAATATCTTCATTTTCCAAAAGTCTCCTTTAATATGAGGGCCGGGCCATGCAAGGCGCCGGGAGGGTCTATTATATGTAAGGAGGCGGACCGGCTCAATAGCTATCGGAGAAATGGACAGGTATTGAGCCGGGAGCCCCGGAGACCATTGGTCTATCGCTGCTCCTATGCCCAAAGAGCGAAATATTCCATATCCAACCCCAGATCCAGATCCCAGTTTTTGATATAAGCCTTAATATTTTCAGGAGTTCCCTTGGCAATATCATCCTCCAGTTTGTCCCACGTTTGGATGGTCTGGTCCACCGCCACGCTAAAGACCTTGGAAAAAGAATAGTGCCCTCCACCCGGGATTTTCGAATGGGTAAAATACCTTTTATGATCATCAGGGATCGAGTCGGGGCTTTGATAGGCCAGATATTGGCCTTCCAGCAGGTGCCTGAAGGGGGGAACCGGATTTGCCGCACCGCCCATGTTGGCCCTGTACGACTTGAACCAATCGTCAATATCATCATCCTTCAATCCTTCAGCCCCTGAATGGTTGTCCAGCAGGGTTTTACGCCAGAACTGGTTGACCGAACTCCTTAGCTTGCAGATATCCAGATTGATCGTTTTACCCTTGCCAGGTTTTTCCGACACTTGCTCTAGAAAATGATGGTAAGAGCTTTGTGTGAGATCGGCTTGTTTCACCTCCTGATATATCATGCTGTCCTGGACCAGTTCACAATGCCTGTGTTCGTCGGCCTTGAACCTGTACGTCCCTCCCACTGTGGCGTTCACCACGGGATGAACCACTGTGTCGGCGATTATGTGGGAAACATAACCGAAAAGCCACGAGAACAGAACGGGGTATTCTGGCAAATTCGGGGCCCCAAGGTTTTTTATGCCACACAAGACAAAATCCCCTGACTTTTCGTAGTGCATCCTATCCCCCCAGTTATGCGTCTTTATAAATTTATCGAATACCGGGTTTCTTAGGTACGGCATGTCCGGCGCCACTGCGCCGCACAAAACGAAATTCAAATTTGCAGCAAGCGTTTGTTTCGTGGACTGGGATCCATTGAATTTTTTCACGGCTTCTTCGGCCACCATCCAGTGAGTAAATGTTCCGGCCATGCGTTCTCTCCTTGCTTCCAGTTATATATTGTAGACCATGGTATAGTTTTAGTCTTGCGATTTCAAGTTTTTCACAAGATGTCGCCGTGGCGACGGCGGTTTGTTGTAAAATACATCTTATGAAAACGAAAAAATTAGCGATATGGCTTCTGACGCTGGCGGCGGGGGCGGCGCTGCTGGTGGCGGATGGCGGACTGGCTGGTGGAGAATATCAGGGGAAGGATCTACATCAATTTGTAGAATCTATACAAACAGTATGTCGCCAAGACTACCCATGCGGCCATGCACACCCAAAAGCTGCCAGGCGATTCCGACCTGTAGATCCATCTGCTTTTGTCCGGCAAAACCCCGTTGGCCAAACCATAACCCGCCAC
>JAOUPQ010000341.1 GCA_029879765.1 Nitrospinota bacterium
TGAGAATGGGCAGACAGTGAGGCTGGAAGGGGTCACACTGTCGGTCGCAACAGGAAAGAGCCATGGAGAAGCTGATGCAAGACTTAACGAAATCAAACAACGCCGAACCGCCTCCGGAGAAAGGGCCGGGCGCGGAGAAAAGCCAGCCTGGGCCAGTGTTCGTCAGAATGAAAGTGGGCGGACAGGACATGATCGACCAGCTGGAGGAACTGCGCAAAAAGGCGGAGGCCGAGGGCAACCCGATAGTGTCCCTCCGGTGGGTGAAGAAGGAGGAGTAGCCCGACAACAAGAGGGGTCCGCAAAACCCCTCCCCCCTTTTACAAAAGAGGTCCCCAAAACCCCTCCCCCCCCTGCTGTCTCAAATCCTGAGACACCTGCAGCGCCAAAGCAATCGACACCTCCTCCCCGATCCGTGCCCCCCACCATGAATTACAACCGGGCTGCGTTAAAGTCGGTGGAGAGCCGCCAGTACACCTCCCGGCGGGCGGCGCAGAAGTTCATAAAGGAATTGATCCACCAGGGGTATGCCGCCGGAGATTTCCATATAGACGAGTTGCGGAATGGCGCTTTCCGGGTGTATCCATCCAAGGGCGCACTGGCGAAAGCCAGCCGCCCAACCTACCAGGCCATGGTCAGGCAGGGGCGCAAGATGACCAAGGGACTGGCCGAGACGGAGAAGAGCCTGGAAGCGGAGTTTCAGGATCTGGAAATGGTGCTGGCCGCAACGAAGAAGATGAAGGTCAAGCCGCGCGATTACGTGCGGAATATGGATCTGGCAGGGCGGGAATTCAGCCGGAACGTGGTCAAGCTGGCGGACCTGATGGAAGAACCGCAGAAGTTCGAGAAGGCGCTGGAGGCGTATGTGAGCTACGCCAGAAACAAGTCCAAGGCAGAAGCGCTGGAAAGGGCTGCGAACAGGAAGATAAGGTTCAAGCTTACTCCCCGACAGACCGGTTTTGATTTTGCCGACTGGGTGGACCGCCAGGAGCAGCTGGGATTGTTTGATGATCTCGCTCAAGAATCAGGAGAAAAGGAATCACCGGCGCCGGAACTGAAAGCCGAGCCTCATTCCGAAAAGAAGAAAGAGGTTCCAGCGCCTGCGAGGAATATTGTCCATGAGGACGTGGGGGAGAAGATCGGCGGGGCAAGGAAGGATATTTGGGCTGGGCGTGGATTGCAGTTGTCCGACCTGGAGGGGATGACAGACCGGGAGCGGTACGAGCATACAACCAAGGATTCTGTATGGCCGAAACCGGATTATAAAGCGTTGGCGGATGAGGGGCGGGATCGTCTTGTTTTGCGATTCATGAAAAAGGTCCGGGACGCCCTGCCCATGCGCCCGCTGTCCAACAGCGATGAGGCAAGGACCAGCTTTATAGATGTGATCCAGGGGCTTAGAGACTATTTTAAGGAAAATCCTACAGAAGCCGACATAGGCAAGAAGGGGCCTGGCGGATATGGATGGGTTATCAAGCGGCTGATTGCGACTCAGGGGACCTTGTCCGACGGCACACCCAGCGAGCGAATGTGGAACTTGAAACTCGGAGTGTATAAGGCTTTCGGAACAAAGTATCGGAGATTAGAGAATGCTGGTTGGGGATTATACGAGTTGCAGCGGGACGTTGAGCGAAAGAACTGGCCTTATGCCAAGAAACAGAAAGCCGCCAGGGAAAAAGACGAAGGTGAAATTCCTAAACGCCCACACCTGGACAAACTGGAGCGCAGGGGCCTGGCCGACTATCGAAACGGCAGGGACATAAAGGGGGAGGACCTGCTGGAAAGCTTCAAGTTTCGAGGGATTGAATACGGCAACTGGGTGGACCAGGTGGAGCGACAGAAGTCGCTTAATCTTGCATATGATTCCCTTATGGACCTGGCGGACACCCTGAATATCCCGCCGGACGCCCTGTCTCTGAATGGAAGGCTGGGGCTGGCGTTCGGGGCAAGAGGGCGTGGCCATTTCGCAGCCCATTATGAACCCGTGAGGCTGGTCATCAACCTTACCAAGATAAGTGGTGGCGGGTCGCTGGCCCATGAATGGGCTCATGCGCTGGATAACTACTTTGGAGAGTATGGGAAGAAGTCGGAGACGGGGGAACCGAAATTTCTAAGCGGTGGCGGAAAAGACTGGCGATCCGGAAGCGTTGATATAAGGAAAGAATTGTCCAGCGCATTTGGAGAAATAGCCAATGCCATAAAATCCGCTTCTATGACGGTGGAGGAAAGTGTCGCCAAAGCGGAGAAACAGATAGAGGGCATAGACGCGAAAATCAAATATTGGCGAAGCCAGATAGAAAAAAACCTGGCTGCGGGGATGAACGAAAAAGACAAGTTTATAAAAGACTCCCGAAGCTGGCTGGAAGTCCAGGAAAGGAAGAAAAAGGATGCGCTGGGATATATTGAGGCGCTGAAGTCCGGACGTATAAAGCCAGGGACCAGGGAGAGCGATTATTCACAGCAGGCTCACAAGTTGTCCCCCGCAAGCCGCAGCGGGGAAACGGGGTATTATGCCCGCCCAACAGAAATGCTCGCTCGGGCGTTCGAG
>JAOUPQ010000102.1 GCA_029879765.1 Nitrospinota bacterium
AAGGGATTTTTAGACGCGAGAAGCATTGGACCGTTAATCAGGTACATCGTGTGCTGTCCAACGAAGTGTATATTGGGAATTATGTATTCAACAAAAAGCATCCAAAAGAACATAGGATAAAACCGGAATCTGAATGGATCACGGTTAAAGTAGTGCCAATAATTTTGCCGGAGCGTTATGCCCTGGCGACCGCGAACCGCACGGCGCGCTCGCCAGGGCAAACGTCTCCGGCGATTATTGCTTCAAAAACACTTCTTGTGGGGCTAATAAAGTGTGGTCATTGCGGAGCAGGAATGAGTCTAATGACCGGAAAAGGTGGGCGCTATCGATATTACAAATGTAAAACGCGAATGACGAAGGCGAATAATTTCTGTGATTGTCCCAACATAAGAAAAGAATCCATCGAAAAAGCCGTCATTGACGTTGTCGCAGATAAGATATGTAAACCTGAACGCTTAAAGGTCATGCTGGGGAAGATTGCCAAGAGACTACAGAAAGAGAAGCGCCAAAGCGAACATGACACAAAGAAGCTAGGTAAGGATTTAACCGAAATCGAAAGGAATTTAGAGCGTTTATATGACGCTGTGGCGAATGGAAACATTCCTTCAGATGAATTCTTAAAGAAAAAAGCGCACAAACTGAAAGCAAGGAGAGAAGCTATTGAATTGGAATTGGCAGGAAAACGCCGACTTGCATCCATTCCAAGCGCCACGTTAAGTGAGCGCCATCTTGAAACCTTTGCGAAATCCATTAGAAAAATGTTTGGGAAAAACCAGAATTACGCAAAGCAATATCTGAAAATTCTTGTTGATGAGGTAAGGTACAAAGGAAAGAAGATCGAGATATCGGGTTCGAATGCCGCACTTACATACCTGGCAGGAGGAGGGACTAACGGGCATCTTAGGCCGTTGCCCTCTGTTATACCTAATTGGCTCCCCGGGAGGGACTCGAACCCCCGACCCAGCGGTTAACAGCCGCTTGCTCTACCAACTGAGCTACCGGGGAACTGTTTTCGGCGAACGATCATTGTTCCAAAAATGACGGCTGGGTGTCAATTCATATTTTTTTATTTTTTTTATATTCGCAGGCTATTTTCCAGGATCGCCGACAGGAAGAGCGCTTAATCGCAAAAACCTGTCTGTCCTCATTTCTCTTCGCACATGGGCCTGGATGAAGGTGGCCACCGCTTTTTCTATCTCCTCCACCACGCTTTGCCCTGCGGCCAGCCTTCCCACTTTTTCCATGGGCATCTCCAGCCCCTTTTTCATGAACATCATGGCGCCGGGGGAAACCCGGATCGCCGTGGGGTCGGCCTGAAAGCATCCGCGGCACACCGCCCCTCCCCGCCTGGCGCTGAAACCGGACAGTTGGCCTCCCCCCTTCTGCCCGCAGCCGGAGCATTTTTCCAGTTCAGGCTTCAGCCCTGCCGTTTCCAGGTACTTTAGCTGAAAGATCCTCAACAGCAGATCTTGCCGTGCGTTGCTTTTTTCCCTGGCCAGCTCGCGCCAGGTGGACACCAGCAGCCGGAATCCCTCCTTGTTTTCGTCCCGGTCCCTTTGCAGATGGTCCACAAACTCCGCGCAGGCCCAGGCCCGGGCCATGGTGTCCAGGTTTGCGCACAACGCGGGGATCATTTGCTGGATATCGCAGGTGTTCAGGCTCAAAAGCTCCGCTTTCTCCTTGCCGAAAGCGATCATGTTCACCAGGTTGAAAGGCTCGAGCCTGCCGCCATATCTGCTCTTGGTTTTCACGGCCCCTTTGGCCACGGCTTTCATCTTGCCGTATTTGTATGTGAAAAACGTCACCAGTTTGTCCGAGTCGCCCAGCCGCATGCTTCGCAATATTATCGCGGCGGACTCGTATAGCGGCATGGCTTTGTTCTATTCCGAACCGTACCCAAAGTCACGGAAGGCCCTGCGGTTGGATGTCCATTTCTCCTTCACCTTCACCCTGATATCGAGAAACACCTTCACTCCCAGCCTTCTTTCCATTTCCAGCCGGGCCGATGATCCGATCTTTTTCAGCATGGCCCCGTTTTTGCCGATGACAATCCCCTTCTGCGAGTCCCGCTCCACATAGAGCGTCATGATAATCACCGTGACCCCAGGCTTGTCCTCTATGCTGTCCACCTCCACCGCCACGGAATAGGGCATCTCCTGGCCCAGCAGCAAGAACGCCTTTTCCCGGACAATCTCGCCGATTACGAAATTCTCCGGCTGGTCCGTGGTCATCTCCTCCGGATAAAAAGCGGGGCCTTCCGGCATCCTCTCCAGGATCAGCTCAAAAAGTTTGTCCACGTTCTCCCCGTTTTTGGCGCTGATGGGGATGATCTCGATGAATTTGGCCAATCCTCGCAGTTTGTCGATCTGCCCCAAAAGGCGTTCTTTGGGGATGGCGTCCACCTTGTTTATGGCCAGGATAATATCCCCTTCCCCCTTGTCCAGCCCCAGCCGATTTATCGCTTCCCTGTCCCCTTCCATATCCGGGGAGGTGGCGTCGGCCATGAACACCGCCAGGTCGCATTCCGCTCCAGCTTTTTCCGCGGCCTGGATCATGCTTTTGGAAAGGGCGGATTTGTGGAAGGCCACTCCTGGAGTGTCCATGAACACCACCTGGCCGAAGGGTCCGCTTTTGACCCCTATGATCCGGTTGCGGGTGGTCTGGGGTCTGGGCGAAATTATCGATATTTTCCGCCCGACCAGTCTGTTGATCAGTGTCGACTTTCCGACGTTGGCCCGTCCCAGCAGGGACACGAAACCTGACTTGCCCATATTACTCATCCGAGCAAGAGATGTTAATTACCAGCTATCCCGCTCTCATTTGATTGGGATTTCAACATATCCAGGCGCCTGCTCATCATCTCATAGCGAAACCGCACAGCGAAGAGCAGAGCGAAGATCAAGGCCATGGTGGGGAAACATAGCATCAATGTCTTGAGCATCCTCGGATCCATTCCATGGTCCGCCCCGCTTTTATCCACCACCGGATGGATCCCCCGGGTCCACAATTGAACACTGTAATGGACGATAGGCACATCCACAAACCCGACAATTCCCATAACCGCCGCGTATTTGGCCCGCAGTGTGGAATCCTCCACCTGGGACCGTAACAGAAGATATCCGGTGTATATCAGCCACAGAACCAGCGAAGTGGTCAGCCTGGGGTCCCATGTCCAATAGGCGCCCCAGGAGGGCTTGCCCCACAGCATCCCGGTGATCATCACCAGGGTTATAAACAGGGTTCCCACCTCCGCCCCGCTCACCGCATAGGCGTCGTGCTCGTGGCGCCCGGTATAAAGATACACCGCCGAACCCACAAAACAGATGAAGAACCCGGCATAGGACAAGATAGCGATGGGGACATGGTAGTAGAATATTTTCTGCGGCAGACCCATCACCGCCTCGGTGGGGGCGAACCCGAAGATCATAAACATGGAGGCCAACGACGCCACCGCCACCGCCACCATCAAAAGCTTGATTACAAGGTCGATATATTTTTCCACAAATTCAAACATGGCTTCTTACACCTGGGAGGATAGGTTCGCGTCCTGTCCATCGGCCTTGGCGCCTTTGGTCATACTGGCAAGGCTTTTGCCCACGCTGGCGGTCTTTGACATGACGACGAAAAAATAAATGATGAAAAGGACCCATATTGCCGCATAGGCGGCCACGACATAACTCATCGCAAACGCTCCACAAAATAACCTCGGCTCCGAAGATCAAAGCCGGAGCAGACGCCAACTTGACGCCACAAAACGAACAGGCCTGGCAGGCGCCACGCCTCTGGAACATTTCTATCCCGCAAGGCATCGGCCGGGTGTTCGTGTAAGATAAAAACCTGAATTTAAGATATTACCACATTCGCCTCAAAGCCGGGCGGAAAGCATGGTCCATACTCAAATTCTTCCTGATATAATACTGCGATATCCACTCATAATTCCCCCCAAACTAATATTTCTGCGATGGGAGAATCTAAATTGGTTGAATCCGGGGCAGGTTCAAGATAGTATACATAGTTCTCAAGAAGGCGCCCGTAGCTCAGTTGGATAGAGTATCAGATTGCGGATCTGGGGGTCGCAGGTTCGAATCCTGCCGGGCGCACTATTTTTCAACAAGTTATCCATCCCAAGCCGTCATACACCGCCTTAGCTTTGCCCGGATCCGGCCCTGCTCATGTCGAGCCATTTTGTGAGGTCGGGTCATCCGCATGTCCTGGGAACTGAAGGCGCCGGTCTGATTCTCGATTAAAAAACATAGACACATGGGCTGGGAGTCCGGCTTCTTTCCTGCCATATGCGTCCTATGGGTCCATGCCGGTTTGTCCAGCCTCCCAGTCTCTGGTAAGATGACTGATATTCAGAACGGGGGGTTCATGGACAGTCATGTGACTTTATCCGCCTGGCAGTTCGCCTTGCTGTTGTTGCTGGCGACATGGGCGGCGGTGGGCAGCCTGCTGATTCCTGGCGTCCGGTGGTTCCTGCGCCGGAAAGTGAACCGGATGATCGACGAGCTGAACTCCCGCCTGGAGCTGAAAATCCCCCCCTTCAAGCTGACCAAGCGTCAGGCCCTGGTGGATCGGCTGACTTATGATCCGGAAGTGATGGAGGCGGCGGACGATTTCGCCGAAAAGAACCATATCACCACGGCGGAGGCAATGGCAAAGGCTGGATTCTATGCCCAGGAGATCGTCCCCTCCTTCAACGCCTACGCCTATTTTCGCATAGCCTACCTGATGGCGCGGTGGACCGCCGGGATGTTGTTCCGCGTGCAGCTGGGCGCCGGGCGGGACGACAAGCTGGACCATGTGGACCCCCATGCCAGCGTGGTGTTCGTCATGAACCATCGCAGCAATATAGACTATATTCTGGTGGCCTATCTGGTGGCCACCAAGAGCGCTGTCAGCTATGCGGTGGGGGAGTGGGCGAGGATATGGCCGTTGCAGGCGCTGATCCAGACGCTGGGGGCGTATTTCATCCGCCGGGGCGGGGGCGATCCGCTTTATCGCAAAGTGCTGAGCCGTTATGTGCGCATGGCCATCGAGGGGGGGGTGACCCAGGCTGTGTATCCGGAAGGGAGGTTGAGCCGGGACGGCGCGCTGCAAAAGCCGCGGATGGGTCTTCTTGGATATATGCTCACCGGCTATTCCCAAAGCTGCCCCAGGGATATACTCTTTGTGCCTGTGGGGATAAACTATGACCGGGTGCTGGAGGACAGGAGCCTGGCGCGATATCTGGACCCAAAGGCAGGGAAGAAAAGCCTCGCCGCCTCGCTATTCACCACCGCATCCTTTATCGCCAAGAACCTGTGGCTGATGGCCACCCGACGATGGTACAGCTTCGGATACGCCGGGGTGAACTTCGGTCGGCCGGTCTCCGTGAAGCAGCGGATGATGGAGCGGGGGATCGACTACTCCACCATGGACAAGGAAACATTTTTTATCGAGGTGGAAAAGCTGGCCGATGAGTTGATGGAGGAGATCGGGCGCGTAATTCCGGTGACTCCTGTGGCGCTGGTGGCCAGGGCGTTCGAGCAGGCAGGGGAGACACGGCTGGATCGGCTGGAACTTCTGTCCAGAACCCAGAAGATGATAGAGCATCTGGAGGAGGCCGGGGTGGGGGTGTTCATCCCGAAAGGGGACAGGGAATATGCCATGACGGTGGGGCTGCGCACCCTGTTGCTGCGCAGGTTGGCGCTGGAGGAAGATGGCCTGATGCGGGCCAATCCCTCCGAAGTGACGCTGCTGCGATATTACGCCAACTCCATCGCCCACCTTTTCCCGGGACAAAACGAGGGGAAAGTTTCAAGTTGACCGGTCGGGGATGGCGCCGTTAAAATCCGGTTCATGAGCATAAAACTTATATAGAGGGGAAGCATTGATGACGGAACAACTGAGCAAGGAAGAGGAATATTTCGCCCGGCAGGAGTTTGAGCGCCGAAAGAAGCTTGAAGAGGATCTGCGGGCAAAGATGGCCGAGGAGGAGAAACAGAAGCAAAAGGAGCTCCACTACATGCATTGCCCCAAGTGCGGCGCCAAGCTGGTGGAGATATCCCACAAAGATATCAAAGTGGACAAGTGCTCCGGTTGCGAGGGGATATGGCTGGATCCGGGCGAGCTGGAACAGATCGCCACCGATGAAACCCACGGTTTCAAGGGATTTTTGGGCCTGTTCAGCAAATAATAGTTGCAGTCGCCGGGCCGTGGATCGCGCGGCCCGGCTTTTCTTTGGCTATCTGTAATCCTCGGCGAATATAATTTCGAAATTGGCGTCTTTGCGCAGTTCCATCGCCATCTTGCGGGCGGCCTGATATATTATTTCGTCGGTGGTGTTGAACGACACCTCATCATCCTCGGAGAAACAGGCCAGAAACTTCCCATTTTCATCGGTGGCGGCGCACCGGTTGGAGAACAGGGTCATCTGGGGTGTGACCACGCTCACCGCCTCATCCAGCTCATCCTGCTCCAAGCGCAGGACGGCCATCTTCCCTCCCAGCTTCTCCACCATGGTCAGGGCGTTGGCCTCCGCTTCGGTCAGATGCCCCGCTTCCTTCAGCTGGATCGGGTCCTCGTCGAGCCACTCATCCTCGGCGGAATATAGGTGGATCGGAAAAAGCTCCAGCTTTTCGATGATTTTAAACAGCGCCCGAACCATGGAGGTCTCCACCCTCCGGTCTCCCGGCTGCGCCATTTCTATGGCCCCGGCGTCCATTCTGCCCGGATTCATGTTGGAAAAATCAAAACCCAGCACTTTATCCTCGCCTATATAGGCCAGTTGGCCATCTTCCCCTTTCTGCATGTCGCGGGACAATACGGATCGCAGGAATTCTTCCTCTTCGATAATTTCCATTCGGTTTCTCTGTAACGTCTAAACATTTATTTTTCTGGCGATTATTATTATATTGCCGGAATCACCCGATTTTTCATATTTTATGACATATTATGGTCATACAAAAAGAATCCTCCCGGCGCTTTTCTAATCCACATAAACAATACGATATTGATATAATCACTGCTTACGATATGGCGTATCGGCTTAATATACACGGAAACAAGCGAGGAAATCCATGAGCGAAAAGAAAGAGATCACCACCAATGAGCTGCTGGAGAGAATGCGCGGCGAAAGCGCGAAAAATCCTCTTTTCATCCTTGATGTCCGCTCCGAGGAGGATTACGACTCCTGGAAGATCGAGGATATAAAGACTCCACAGACAGTTAATCTTCCATATATTGACTTTATCGAGGAGCCGGAGGCGATGACCGAAAAGGTGCCCAAGGACCGGCAGGTGGTGGTGCTTTGCGGCAAGGGAGGCGCCAGCGATTACGTGGCGGACATCTTGCGCAAGGCCGGCCGGGACGCGGTGAACGTGGCCGGTGGGATGAAATCGTGGGGCCGCCTGTACCAACCCGCTGTGGTGTATGAACAGGGCGCCGCCCGAGTGTACCAGGTCAACCGCGTGGGGAAAGGGTGCCTGTCGTACATTATAGTGGCCGGAAACGAGGCCGCCGTGGTGGATCCCGCCAGGCATGTTGAACAGTACCTTGATTATCTGAAAGAAAACAACCTTACCTTGAAGCTGGTGTTCGACACCCACATCCACGCGGACCACCTTTCCGGCGGGGTGAAGCTGGCCGAGGCCACCGGCGCCGAGTATTTTCTGAACAAGAAAGACGCTCCCGGATCGGCCATGAAGTTTGGCGGGATAGAGGACGGGATGGAGTTCACTCTGGGCGATGCCAGGCTGAACGTGGTGGCCCTGGGCGCCCCGGGCCATACCCCCGGCTCCACCATCATCGTATTCGAAGGCAAGCTGCTATTCACCGGGGACACATTGTTCGTCTCCAGCATGGGCAGGCCGGACCTGGGGGGCCAGGCGGCCATCTGGGTGAAGGATCTATATCAGACCATACAGGGGCTGAACAAATTCGACAATGACGTGATAATCCTCCCCACCCATACCTCCGGACCGGAGGAGTGGGACGATAAAGGAGTGGTAATGCGGACCCTGGGGCAGATCCGGGCGGACAATCCTCTGATGAACATATCCAACCTGGATGATTTCGCCGCCAAGGTGCTGGCCCATCTGCCGGAACAGCCGGACACCTACGACAAAATGCGCAAAGCCAACATCGGCGCCATACAACCGAGCGAGGATGAGATGGAGCTGTGGGAACTGGGAAAGAACCGTTGCGCCATCGAGGCCGCCGAGGAAGCCAAAGGGACATAAAAAATGGCGGCCCGTATTCATTTACGGGCCGCCGGGTTAGTAATATGCGGGTGCGTCACAACCCGCCTGGCCGGTGTTTACTTCTTGTGGAAAGTACCGGCATATGGAAGACCGTACAGGTCCTCACCAAAATCAGCCTTCTGGAAACTCATCGTAATGTCATGCCCACCTGCAATGTGGGGCAGACCATAAGCGTCAGGACCGTAGTCCAGCTTCTCGAAGCCCTTGTTCATCTGCACTTTATGCACTTCAGTTACATGGGAAAGCCCATAGAGTTCTGATTCGTTCATCCGATCCCAAGAGGACGCATAGACAGCGGTGGAAACCATGGTCAGGAAAGCGCCCAGGACCATCGCCGTGGTGAACATCGATTTAAATAAGCTCATATCAACCTCCATCGCCATAAGTGGCGAAAACTATCATTTCTGTATCTCAGATGCCTTCTTGCACCTCTTGTACTTATTCTAAAGCATAACTCATGCCAATCTAACTCATTGTTTATATGAGCCCTCATATTGAGTATTCCGCCAAATCGGTCATAGGCGCCATAAAAATCGGATATTTTCGTCATGTAAAGGCAAAGACATGCAACCTCGTCCGGTTTTCGATATCTGACCTCTCGCCCTTTTTAACAAAGAAGATCTTTGATATGATTGCAGGCTATACACATTCTGCAAATTATTTACAGACTGAATCCCCCATATGGCTGCGACTCATCGCTCAACCCTGATTGCGGCGGCAAGCTTTATCGGTCTTTTGTATATCGCTCCGGCCCAGGGGCTTCTTCTCTTTTTTCTGGCCAGCGCTCCGCTGGTGTGGCTGCGAAAGAAGATGCCCGATCCGATGGTTACCGTCTATCAATTGGGTTGCGTGGCATTCTGGATCATCCTTCTCTATTTCTATATAGATATCCAGCAAGGCGTTTTGGGGGCCTTGGAGATCGTACGGGAGAAGCTGTCTGGAGAACAGGCGGGCAAAGACGCCGCCGGGGCGGCCATCTCCAGCCTGGGGGCCAGCTATTGTTTTCTTCGGGCGGTGTATGCGCTGCGGGAAAGGCAGATGACATTGTGGGGTTACTTCAGATATTACTTTTTCATTCCCACTTTTTTCCTTGGGCCAATCATGCCTCCCGATTTGTTTTTGAAACAGATCCCAAGGATTAGCATGGATGGCTTTCGGGAGGGGACGACCCGGATCGTTATGGGAACGCTTCGCTTCCTGACATCGGCGGTTCTGGCGCTGATGATCCCGGTTTCCGACGCGGAGCTCATGTCCATTAACGCCACAGGCCAATCCCCATTGTCCCTGTGGTTATTAACTTTTCTAACAGGGATTTGGCTATACCTTAACTTTTCCGGAGCCTCCGAAATGGCCATCGGCGCCGCACGGCTGGTGGGGATTCATGTTCCGGAGAATTTCAACAACCCTTTCGCCGCAACCAACCTGGTCGATTTCTGGCGATCATGGCACATAACCCTTGGTGATTGGCTGCGGGCCAATG